>JAKLPK010000221.1 GCA_022013895.1 Cellulomonas sp.
ACGTTGATCGAACTCTTGCCGCCGATGCACGATTCCTCCATGGCCATCAGCGTGGTCTGTACGTAGCTCCACGGAAGCCCACGCAAGTAGACATCCGTAACGAACGTCGCCACGTCCTGGACGACACCGCCACCGACAGCGACGACGTGGTCGCCGCGGCGCACCCCCGCCGCCCGCATCTCCAGGATGAGCCGCTCGCAACCGGCGAGGGTCTTCGTGTCCTCATCGGCCGTGATGGTCAGGAGCGGCCGTTCGCCCGCGGGGACCCGGGCGGCGAGCGCCGCGTCGACCACCACCACATCCGCCTTCTCGACGGCATGCCCGAACCGGCCGGAGCCGATCCGCACCTCGTAGCCGCCGCTCGACGAGGCGACGGTGAACTCAGAGTGGTCGGACAACGGTGAACCCCAGATCGACGACGACGGACTGCCCGGTCATGCCGGCGGCAGCCGGACCGGTGAGGGAGCTGACGACGTTCGCGACGTCCTCCGGGAGGACCATCCGGCCGGACCCGGTCGCCCCCTCGACTGCCGCTACCTGACCGGGAGACAGCATGGCACGGGTCATGGCCGTGTCGACGACGCCGGGCAGGACCGCGTTGACCCGGATGCCCCGCGGCGCCAGGTCCGCGGCCGCGGCGCGGACGAGACCGCCGACGGCTGCCTTCGAGACCGCGTAGGAGAACTTGCCGGGGCGCGCGATCTGCTCCCAGATCGAGCTGAGCACGACAACCGAACCGCCGTCGCGGAGCCGGCCCGCCGCGAGCAGACCCTGCAGCTGCCGGGCCACCAGGACGACGTTGACGTCGAGCATCCGCTCGAGGTCGTCGACCGCCATCGTGTCGACCGCGTCGTTGACATTGATGCCGTGCGCCCAGACCACGGTGTCGAGCTCCGGGAGCACGGCCAGCGCAGCATCATCGAGCACAACCGCGTCGGGGTCGTCGGACCGCGGTGTGCGGCTCGAGCTCAGCACCCGAATCCCGTCCGCGCGCAACCGTTTGACGATCGCCGAACCGAGCCCGCCGAATCCGCCGACCACGAGCGCCGTCCGCACCGCATCGGTCATCAGGACTCCTCCTCGCGACGCCGGAAGGTGAAGCTGCGGTGCACGGCGAACGTTCCCAGCGCGTTGACCGCGGTCGCGATGCCCTGGCCGAGCAGCACGGGCAGGCCCACGACCTCCACCAGCAGCGGGAGCAGCAGGAGGTTGGCGCCCAGGCCGCCGGCGTACACCGACGAGAAGCGGACGAGCTCACGCCACCACCGGCCGCGCACTCGCCACACGAGCCATCGCTGCACGACGTAGGCCTCGAGCACCGAGACCATGGTGGAGACCACCACGAGCACGAGGTAGTGGACCCGCTCACCGAGCGTGAGCTGCAGCACGGCGAACAGACCGAAACCGAAGACCGTGTTGAAGCCGCCGACCAGCACGAACCGCACCAACCGGCGCTCAAGGACCCGCCGCGACCAGCCGAGCGGCCCGGTCTCGGACGACCACTTCACCGCGGCCCCCACCGGGCCCGACAACGCGCCGGTCCCCGCATCGTTCACAACCCCGCCCGCCGACTCACGACGTAGTTGGGCCGCTGCTTGACCTCCTCGTAGATCAGGCCGACGTACTCGCTGATCACACCGAGGAACAGGAACAGCAATCCGAACATGAGCAGCATGAGCGAGATGATCGAACCGAAGCCCGGGAATGGCACGCCATCGACCCAGAACCGGATGGCGAAGATCACCAAGGCAACGAGCGAGATACCCGAGATCACCAACCCGGTCCCAGTGATGAGGCGCAGGGGCAGGTACGAATGGGCAAGGATGCCCTTCGAGGCCAGGTCGAGCACCTTGAACGTGTGCGCCTTGGACTCCCCACCGAACCGCGGCGGCCGCTCGTGCTCCACGCCGATCGACTTGAACCCGACCCACGCGAAGAGCCCGCGCACGAACCGGTTGCGCTCCTGCATGGTGTTGACGGTCTCGTAGACCCGCCGGTCGACCAGCCGGAAGTCCGAGGCGTTCTTCGGGATGGCGCCGCCGGTCATCTTGCCGGCGATCCAGTAGAAAGCCTCCGAGTTGAAGCGCCGCAGCGGGCCCGTGCCCTGCCGCTCGCTCACGATCATGTAGACGTTCTCGTAGCCTTCCTCCCAACGGCGCAGGAAGGTAGGGATGAGCTCAGGCGGGTCCTGAAGGTCGGCCGTCATGATGACGGCCGCGTCCCCGGTCGCGTGCTCAAGGCCGGCCGTCAGCCCGCCGTCCATCCGGAAGTTCCGGGCGAGCTGGATGATCTTGAAACGCGGGTCTGCGTCGCGGATCGCGAGCAGCTTCTCGTAGGTGTCGTCGAAGGAGCCGTTCTCGACGATGATCGCCTCGAAGTCGTAGGTCGGCTCGGAGTCCATCATCGCGCCCAGCCTGCGGGCCAGCTCATCGACGCACTCGGACTCGTTGTACGCCGGTACCACGATCGAGACGAGCTTGCGCTTCGCCCCCGCGTCGGACGGGACCGGGTTCACGCCCACACCTTCCACGGGGCCGATCCGGTCGCCCACATCTCACCGAGCAGCTGGGACTCCCGATAGGTGTCCATCGGCTGCCAAAAGCCCTCGTGCCGGTAGGCGCCGAGCTGTCCTTCGGCTGCGAGCCGGGCCAGCGGCTCGTGCTCGAGCATCATGTCGTCGCTGTCCTTCAGGTACTCGAAGATCTCGGGCTCGAACACGAAGAACCCGGCCGAGACCCAGTCGTCCATCTGCGGCTTCTCCCGGAACCGGCTGACCAGGCCGTCGTCATCGACGTCGACCAGGCCGAACCGGGACCACGGGCGCACGATCGTGATCGTTGCCTTCTTGCCGTGCGACTCGTGGAACCTCAGCAGGGCCGCGATGTCGATGTCTGCCAGGCCGTCCCTGTAGGTGACGATGAACCGCTCGCCGTGGACATGCGGCTCGATGCGCTCCACGCGCCCAGCCGTCAAGGTCGTCTGCCCGGTGTCAGCGACCGTGACGCTCCACTCGGCCTCCTGGTGATCGCCGTGCAGCTGCAGGCTGGAGCGGTCGCCGAGGGTGATCGTGAAGTCCGCGTTGAGCGCCTGGTAGTCCAGGAAATACTGCTTGATCTGCTCGCCCTTGTACCCGGCGCAGATCACGAACTCCCCCACCCCCTGGCTGGCGAAGATCTTCATGAGGTGCCACAGAACCGGCTTGCCGCCGATCTCGACCATGGGCTTGGGGCGGAACTCGGTCTCCTCACGCATCCGAGTACCGAGACCGCCTGCGAGCAGCACTGCCTTCATGGCCGACGAGGTCCTCTTCAGTAGACGCGCGGGAACGAGCCAGCAGTCTAGCCACGGCTCGCACAGGTCCGTGCCGGAAGGGGCTCAGGCGGTGTCGTGGAGACGGTGCGCTCGGCTGAGGTACTCGGCGCTCCCCACGATGCCCGACCGCAGCGCGTCATCCCCGTGCAGCGACCAGAAGCTGGCCCAGAAGGCGCGTCCGCCAGCGTCAGGGGTGCGGTCGAGGAACATGTCGTACACCGCGTCGACCTGGTGACCGCCGCTCTCTGGTGATCGCCAGATCCCCTTGACAGCAACATATCCGCGTCCCTTGGACGCGAGCTCGGAGGTCCAGAACGCCAGATCGGCCGCCGACGGCGCGCGGCCGAGTACATCGGAGTAGAGCGTGGCAACGAAGGCATCCGGAGTCCCACCAGCCTTCAGCCAGTACTCGTCGCTCTGGGCAAGATATCCGCGCAGCGACTCCGGAGGCAGAGCGCCCGACGTGATCATGCCCGACCAGTACTGGATGTCGGCTTCCGACGCCTCCCGCCCGAGAATGCTCCGGTACCCGGTCACAACCTGGGTCCGCACGTACTCCGGGGTGCGCGCGAAGGCGTTGGCGACCGCACCTGCCCCGTTCATCACGGCGACGGTGGACCAGTAGCTCAGGCCAGTGGCATCCGCGCCCCGTCCCATCATGTCGACGTAGATCGCCCGTACGACCGGGACTGCGTCTTCATAGCTCAGTTGCCACGCGTTCGCCGCTGCCACGGCCCTGATCGCGGGCAGGGCTGCGTAGCCGCCGTTGCCGGGACACGCCGTGTAGGCCACATCGCGGTGGCCCATGATGCGCGGCAGTGTGACCGTCGTGTTCTTGTACCGGGAGTTCTCACCGTTGCCGGTCGTGTACTGCATCGTGCCCATGGGATCGCGGCCGTAGGCCGCCAACCGGTAGCCGATCAGCCGACCGACGGCATCGATCGTCGCGTTCGACGGCACGTCGTCGTACGTCCCCAGCATCGACACACCCACGGTGCCGGTGTTGAACCCTCCCGCGTGCACACCGATGACCGCCTGGGTCAGGCTGTTGGCCCGGCCCTCATAGATGTTTCCCCACTTGTCGACGATGAAGTTGTAGCCGATGTCGCACCAGCCGCGGGTGTTGATGTGATACGCCTGATCGTTCCTGATCATCTGCATGGCCTGGGCCTGCGTGGTGTAGGAGTTCGAACCAGCGGTGTGGTGGACGACGGCGCCCACCAGCGTCGCGGCCACATCCGGCGTGCAGGCGGGCCCCGCTGCTCCCCACTGCGCACGTGAGATCACCGTCGGCACGGTCGCGGCCGTCACCATGGCCGTCGCGCTGGTGGTCGCGGTGCTGGTCCGGTACACCGCACCCGATGCGGAGGCGCCCGTCGCCTCGGTGCTCGACCCGACCAGGGCGACCTTCGTATCGGCCGGCGCCTGCGTCGCGGCGAACGACATCTGCACCGCATCGACGTCGCCGACGTAGACAGCGTCGGTGCCGCCACGCGATGTCGCGGCATCCGCCGTACCCGGGTCGGGGGCGTCATCGGAGGCCGGGACCGCCTGCCAGTCGCTCCAGGTCCCGTCGGTGAGGGTGCGCAGCTGCGGTTCCAGTGCCGCACCGTCGGCGTCCTGCGGCCAGGTCACGCCGACGCTCTGCACGTCGTCCGCCGTCACGGCCGCGGTCACCACCCTGTCCGAACCAGCCACGGCCGTCGCCACGAGGGTGCCCTCGTCGGTCGGTGCGACCGACTGGGTCGGCTCGGGGGTCGGCGCCGCGACCGTCGGGGCCGATGAGGGCGCCACCGTCGGTCCGTCGGGCACCACGAGATCCATCTGGGCGACGGTGAGATCGACACCGGTCGAGGGGGTCGACTCCGCTGCGACCGAGGTTCCGGGGGACGTCGCGACGAGCCCGGGTACCACCAGACCGAGCGCAAGAACGATCGAGGTGACAGTGGGGTGCGACATCACAAGTCCTCAGGCAGGCGGCGGGTTCCCCCTGACAGTCGGCGCTCAAACGGGTGAGGTCAAGCACCCAGGCGCAAGTGTCCGGAACGTCCCGATCCTTGAGGCCGGTGCCGGGCCCGTAGACTTCCGGCCGTGCCCAGCCGGTCGTTCGTGTCCTTCGCCGCCCGGGGAGAGGACGTGGTCCTGCACCGCGCCCTGGGCAGCACCCCGCCGGTCGCGCGCTACGCCGTCCTGCGTGGGGCGCCGCTGCGAGGCCTCGACGAGCATGGCTGGACCAGGTCCGAGGTGACGACCCCGACGGACCAGCAGGTCCACGCCGTCGTCGTCCGGATCGAACCCGACGACCCGGGTGCAGTGCTCGCCGCACAGCCCTGGGTCTGCCTGGTCCCCGGCCGCGCCGACGGCGCCCTCGCTGTCGCGCTGCGTGAGGGCGGATACGCACCGGCGTTCTTCGACGGCGCCTCGACCTTCCTGGTCCATCCCGGGCACATCGACTCCCTGGTCCCTCTGCTGGACCACCCGGCCCAGCCGGAGGAGTACGTCCCGGCACGTGTCGTCGATCTCGGCCACGAGGTCGAGGCGTGGCAGGCGCGCGCGCTCGAACCGTGGTCGGTGGCCGCCGCGACCGAGATCACGGCGGGCCGCGTCGGGGGGGCCGAGGCGCTCGCCCGTGAGCTCGATGCGATCCGGTCGACCGTGTCGTGGCGGGTGACCGCTCCGTTGCGGGTGCTGCGCCGTCGGCAGACCGGACTCTGACGGTGCCGCTCGACCCCCAGGACGTGCGGAACGCGCTCGCGGGGCGGCTGCGCGCCGCCGCCGCAGTGGCACTCGACGAGATTCCCGATCCCGCGGTGGCGCCGGACGCCGACACCGCCCAGCTGCTGGACGCGTGGGCCGACCACATCACCAGCACGGGTGGTGCGCCGTCCGCCTGGCTGCTGCTGGTGGCCGTCACCGGCCGCTTCCCGGTCGACGAGGAGGTCCACGCCCTGCGACGCCTGCTGGTGGCCGAACCGAGGCACCGCGCCCTGGGCTGGCTGCTCGACCAGGGACTGGCCGCGTTCTCCTGGAACGACCCGCTCGCGGAGCTCGATCTGAAGGTCGGCGAGGTGGTGGTCGATGTCGACTTCACCGCGCGCCACGACCTGAACACCGGTATCCAGCGGGTCGTGCGCCAGCTGGGACCTCGTTGGTCGGACCGGCCGGGACTGACGTGGGTCGCCTGGAGCCCCGGCGGTGCGATGCGCCACCTGGGCGAGGTCGAGACCGGTCGGGTCCGGCGCTGGGCAGGTCGGGTGGGTGAACCGCCGGCGTTCATCACGCCGCGCCGGGTCGTCGTGCCGTGGCGCAGCGTCGTCGTGCTGCCCGAGGTCCCGGCTGAGACGCTGTGTCCGGTGCTCGCCACCCTCGCGGAGCACTCCGGCAACTCCGTCTCGCTCATCGGCTATGACGCGATCCCGGTGGTGAGCGCGGATCTCATGCCGCCCGCCGAACCCGAGAGGTTCGTGCACTACCTCACGGTCGTCAAGCACGCCCGGGCCGTCAGCGCGATCTCCCGGGCGGTCGCCGAGGAGTTCGGCGGTTTCGTCGACATGCTGCCCGCCCAGGGGCTGACCGGACCGCACGTCACATCGTGCCCGCTGCCCGTCGATGTGCCGCCCGCACCGACCACCACGCTCACGACGCAGGCTGATCCGCAGGTGCTCGTCGTCGGCAGTCACGAACCACGCAAGAACCACCTCGCCGTCCTGCATGCCGCCGAGCTGCTGTGGCGCGACGGGCTGCGGTTCGGGCTGACGTTCGTCGGCGGCCCCAGCTGGCAGTCCAGAGGTTTCGACAAGGCCGTGGCCGCCGCCGCGCGCCGCGGGCGAGACGTGCAGATCCTGCGCAAGGTCGCTGACGGTGAGCTGCTCGCCCGCTACCGGGCGGCCCGGCTCACCGTCTTCCCCTCGGTGCACGAGGGCTACGGGCTGCCGGTCGCCGAGTCCCTCGCGGTCGGCACGCCGGTGGTGTCGAGCGACGTCGGGTCGATGGCCGAGATCGCCGCGGACGGTGGCGTGATCGCCGTCGACCCCCGTGACGACGAGGCACTGGCTGCCGCGATCCGCACGTTGCTCCTCGACGACGAGGCGCACGCACGGTTACGCGCCGAAGGACTGGCCCGACCGCCCCGCACCTGGGACGACTACGCCCGCGAGCTCTGGGAGCAGCTGGTCGACGACGTGCGGGACGTGCGCGCATGAGCGTCGCTCCTGTCGCACGCCCGGGCGTGCGGAACCGCATGGCGCTCGTGGTCTCGACCCTCTCCGGCACCCCCGCACCGACCGGTGGCCAAGCCCTGCGGCGTGCGTTCGAGGAGCTGCTGGCGCCGGCCGCCGCCGATTCCGTATGGCTCGCGCTGGCGGTGCTGCGCGCCACGCTCCCCCTGGACAGCGAGGTCGTCGCCACCCGTCGCAGGATCGCGCTCGGCGGGCCACGCGCCGCGTTCGCCTCGCTGCTGCGTCCCACCATCGACCCGTTCGAGCTGCGGGCCCGTCGCTACGAGGTCGAGGTCGCGACCGACGAGGTGCTCGTCGACCTGCACCACACCTCGCACACGGGCCTGGCCACCGGCATCCAGCGGGTGGCCCGCCAGACCAGCCGACGCTGGGCCGCCGAGCACGTGATCGGGCTGATCGGCTGGACCGGTGACCACCGCGCGCTGCGCCGGCTGACCGACTCCGAACGCCACGTGGCCCTGCACGGGGCCGAGCAGGTCCCACCGGCCGGGCCGGTGGTGCGACGCGTCGTCGTGCCGTGGCGCTGCACCTACGTGCTGCCCGAGCTGGCGACCGAGGAGGCCCGCACGAGCCGCATCCTCGCGCTGGCGCGCCACGGCGGCTCGCGGACCGGGGTGATCGGCTTCGACTGCGTCCCGATCAGCAGCGGCGAGACCACCGGGCCGGGGATGGGTGCCGCGTTCTCGCTCAACCTCACGGCGGTGCGGCACATGGACCAGGTCGCCACGATCAGCAGGGCCGCCGCACGCGAGTACACGGGCTGGCGTCGGATGCTCGCCGGGACCGGGCTTCCTGGACCTGCGATCACCCCCGTCCTGCTTCCCGCGGAGGCGCAGGAGCCGACCGCCGCCGCGCTGACGCGAGTCCGCGAACGCTTCGGCACCGAGGCGACCCCGCTCGTGCTGTGCGTCGGAAGCCACGAGCCACGCAAGAACCACCTGGCGGTCCTGCACGCGGCCGAGCTCGCCTGGCAGGACGGCCACCGCTTCTCGTTGGCGTTCGTCGGCGGCAACTCCTGGGCCGCCGAACCGTTCACCCGCCGGATGGCCGAGCTCGTTCGACGGGGACGGCCCGTCGTGAGCGTGCAGGGGATGTCGGACGACGATCTGTGGGCCGCCTACCGGCTCGCGCGCCTCGTGCTCTTCCCCTCGCTCAACGAAGGGTTCGGGCTGCCGGTCGCCGAGGCCCTCGCCTCGGGGACGCCCGTCATCACCTCCGACTTCGGCAGCATGCGGGAGATCGCCGAGGGCGGCGGCGCACTGCTCGTCGACCCGCGGGACGACCATGCGCTCACCGGTGCGCTGGTGACACTGCTGGCCGACGACGACCTGCACGCGCGGCTCGCGGCACAGGCCCGGGGACGCACCGGACAACGCACGTGGGACCGCTACGCGGATGATGTGTGGGACGTGCTCGTCGGCCGCTGAGTCGCCGGACGCGTGAGACCATGCCCGACGTGCGGATCGTGCTGGACGCCACGCCCCTGCTCGGCCACCGGACCGGGATCGGGGCGTACACGGCGCACCTGCTCACCGAGCTCCCGGCGGCGCTGGTGCGGGCCGGGCACGAGGCCACGGTCGGGGTGACCACCTGGACGGCGCGCGGCGGCCGGCTCGTCGACCTGCCGCCCGGGGTCCGCCAGGTGGGCCCGCCGTCACCCGCCCGGCTGCTGCGGGCGGCCTGGACCCGCACCGACCACCCGCGCGTGGAGACCCTGGTGGGACCGTGCGACGTGTTCCACGGCACGAACTTCGTGAGCCCACCGACCAGGCACGCCCGTGAGGTCGTGACCGTGCACGACCTCACCTACGAGCTGCACCAGACAACGGTGTCCGCCGATGCGCTGGCCTACCGTGACCTGGTCCCGCGCGCGCTGGCCCGCGGCGCCCAGGTGGTCTGCCCGTCGCAGGCCGTGGC
>JAKLPK010000222.1 GCA_022013895.1 Cellulomonas sp.
CAGCAGCAGGTCGTCACGGTCCGTGAAGTAGTACGTGGTCGAGCCCAGCGCCACCTTGGCCGCATCCGCGACGGCCCGGTGCGTCACCGCCGCCGACCCGCCGGTGCCGAACACCCGCACCGACGCGTCCAGGATCAGCTCACGTTTGCGCTGACCGCTCGTCGTCGTGGCCCGCTCCCGCGGACGCCGCTCGGCCGGACCCTGTACCCCGGGCATCGTGTGCGTTCCCCTCGCCGATCGGATGCGGGCGGTGCGTACCGCCCAGCCGGCGGACGCCCCGGCGCCACACCCACCCGGCATTATCGCGCCACACCTGCACGCCCCGACCCGCTCAGCGGTGCCGGGCGGCGAGGTCCCGGCCGATGATCTCCTTCATCACCTCGGTGGTGCCACCGAAGATCGTCTGCACCCGGCAGTCCCGGTACGCCCGCGCGATCGGGTACTCCTCCATGCAGCCGTAGCCACCGAACAGCTGCAACAGCCGCGAGGTCGAGCGCACCTGCAGCTCGGTGGTCCACCACTTGGCCTTGGCGGCGTCGACGGCGGTCAGGGTGCCCTCCGCCAGCCGCGTCGCGCAGTGCTCGAGGTAGGCACGGGCGATGTCGAGCTCGGTCTCGACCTCGGCCAGCACGAACCGGGTGTTCTGGAGGTCACCGACCCGCGAGCCGAACACCGAACGGCCGAACACCTGGTCCTCGGTCCAGCGCAGCGCCGCCCGGGCCGCGGCGTGCGCCGAGACCGCGATCGCCAGCCGCCCACGCGGCGCATGACGCACGAAGGCGCCGAACCCGCCACCGACCTCACCCAGCAGGTTCGTCACCGGGACCCGGCACCCCGTGAGGTACACCTCGGCGGTGTCCTGGCCGCGCAACCCCAGCTTGTGCAACGGGCGTCCGCGCTCCAGACCCGGCGCACCCCCCTCGACGACGAACAGGCTCAGACCGCGGGCACCGGCGGACGGGTCCGTGCTGGCCGCCACCACCAGGAGATCCGCCTGCGTGCCGTGCGAGATGAACGTCTTCTGACCGTCGAGCACCCAGTCCGTGCCGTCGCGCCGGGCCGTCGTGCGCAGCGCCGCCAGGTCCGACCCCGCGCCGGGCTCGGTGATCGCGAGCGCAGCCACCGTCCGGCCCGCGGCGAGCGGAGGCAGCCAGCGCTGCTGCTGGTCGTCGTCCGCCAGGTCGAGCAGGTACGGCAGCACGAAGTCGTCATGCACCGTGAACGCGGCGCTCAGTGCGGTCGCCCCGGCGCTCGCCAGCTCCTCGGCGACCACCATCCGGTACCGCCAGTCGTGCATGCCGATCCCGCCGTGCCGCTCCTCGATCTGCAGACCGGTGATCCCCTGCTCGGTCGCGGCGACCCAGACCGCCCGGTCGATCTGCCCCGCCACCTCCCAGGACTCGAGCTGGGGCGTCACCGAGGCTGCGATGAACTGCCGCACCACCTCCCGGTAGTCGTCGTGGTCCTTCTCGTAGAAGGTCATGGGAACCTCCGATCGTCGCGCGCGCTCAACGCGTGACCTTGCCGGTGAGGGACGCCAGCGAACGCATGACGACCGGGCGAGCTGCGAACCAGGCGGCGGCCACCACCACGAGCACCACACCGAGCCCGACAAGGCCGAGCCAGGACCCGTCGTCGCGGGCCGCGAACATGTGCCCCACGTTGGTCATCGCCCCGGTGGACAGCACCATCGCGACGTGCACCACGACGAACACCACGAACGCCACCATGACGCCGTGGTGCACCGCCCGGGACGCCCCGAGCGGGACCCAGCGGTCCAGCCGGCCGCCGCTCGGCCACAGCCACGACTGGCGCAGCCCGGTGAGCGCGGCGAGCGGCGCGAGCACGAGGACGACGAGCGCGTAGGTGAGCATCTGCAGCGCGTTGTACCCGGACCAGGTGTCCTGCGCGGGCCAACGCAGCGCCAGGTACTGCAACGCCATCGACACCGCGTTCGGCAGCACGTCCCAGCTGGTCGGGACCAGACGTGTCCACCGACCGGAGACCGCCATCAGCACGACGAACAGGGCCCCGCAGCCGAGCCACACGAGGTCCACCGCGACGTGGAACCACTGCTCCACGGTGACCGGCGCCCCACGCCGGGCGCGACCCGGCCCCGACCGAGGGGCCCAGTGCCCGCTGGGACGCCGGGTGGTGCGCACGGCGAGGCCCGACTTCACGATGAGCACCAGGAAGAACAGGTTGAGGGCGTGCAGTGCGCACACCCACACGGGCGTGCCGACCTGCTCCGCGATCGCGGACGTCCCCGGGTAGCGCCGGACGAAGACCTGGACCGGGCCCTGGTCCCAGGCCCACCGAGCCGCGGCCACCACCACCACGGCCAGTCCCAGACCCGCGACCGCCACCCAACCGGCGGCCGGGAACCGGCGCTCGGCCGTGGCCGTCAGTCCGGTCACGCCACACCTCGACGGCGGTACGCCTCGATCGCCGCCACCAGCTCGGGGACGACGCGGAACACGTCACCGACCACCCCGAGATCCGCGTGCTCGATCATCGGTGCCCGCGGATCGCTGTTGACCGCCACGACGGTGCCGGCGGTCGACATCCCGGCCAGGTGCTGGGTCGCCCCCGAGATCCCGAGCGCCACGTAGAGCTCGGGCGAGACCGTGACCCCGGTCTGGCCCACCTGGCAGGTCGCGGGCACCCAGCCCGCGTCCACCGCCGCCCGCGAGGCACCCACCGCGGCACCCAGGGCATCGGCCAGCTGCTCGACGAGGACGAAACCCTCGGCCGAACCCAGTCCCCGCCCACCGGAGACCACGACGTCCGCACCCGCCAGCCCCGGTCGCGTCACCGCACCGGTGGTCTCCACCCGTCCGGTCACCCGGCCCGATCGCTGCTCGACGGGGTCGATCGACACCTCGGTGACCAGCGCACTCACCTCGTCCAGCCGCTCGGCGACCGACCCCGGCCGCACCGTGACGACCGCCGGCTCACGCGTGGTGCGGGCCGTCGTCGTCCACGTCCCGCCCAGTGCCCGATGGGTGGTCACCGCTCCGGCGGCGTCGGCGGTCAGGTCGACGGCTCCGACCAGCAGCCCCCCGCCCAACCGTACGGCGACCCGTCCGGCGACCTCACGTCCCTCCACCGTGTGCGGGGCGAGCACGGCGACCGGCGGGAACTCTTCGGCCGCCGCGCACAGCGCCTCCACCTGCGGGGTCGACAGGAGAGCTCCGACCGCGGGGTGCACGGTGGCCACCACCCGACCTGCTCCGAGACGACCCAGCCGCGCCACCACCGGGCCAAGGTCGTCCGCGGTCGCGACGACGGCGACCGGGTCCCCGAGCCGGGCCGCGAGCACCAGCAGCTCGCCCGTCGCAGGCGTGACCTCACCACGGGCGTCGAGCTCGACGTGCACCAGGACGGGTCTCATCGGTGGGTCCTCTCAGATCAGGTGACGCGCGGCCAGGAACTCGACGATCTGGGCGGCCGCCCGGCCGTCGTCGACCACCACGCGGCTCGCGGCCCGGCGGGGTGCCGGGGTGAGCGACAGCAGGCAGGTGCTCGGCGCGACGGCGGCCAGCCCCAGCTCGGCCAGACCGGTCCGCAGGATCGGGCGACGCTTGGCGGCCAGCACCCCGCGCAGCCCGGCCGTGCGGGCCGGCGGCAGCTGCCCGGTGACGGACACGACGGCGGGCAGGGTCGCCGCGACCTGGACCGACCCGCTCTCCACGGCCCTGCTCCCGGTGACCTGACCGCCCGCGGACTGGCTGCCGGTGAGCTGCACCGACGCGAGCCCCGACAGCAGCGGGAGTCCCAGCAGCTCGGCCAGCACCGCGGGCAGCACACCGCCCTCACCGTCGGTCGACTGCGCCCCTGTCACGACGAGGTCGAACCCCTCCGAGCGCACGACCTCGGCGAGCACCGTGGCCGTCGCGACCAGATCGGCACCCGCGAGGGCCTCGTCGACCACGTGCACCCCGCGGTCGGCCCCCATCGCCAGGCAGCTGCGCACCATGTCCTGAGCGCTCGGCGGGCCCATGGTGACAACGACCACCTCGATGGACCGGTCGGCGTCCTTGCAGGTGAGCGCCACTTCGAGGGCCTGCTCACCGACCTCGTCGGCGACCAGCACGCCCGACCGGTCCGTGCGGCGCAGACCCGGGTCCAGCCGGCGTTCCTCCCAGGTGTCCGGCACCTGCTTGACCAGCACGCCGATCCTCATCGCGCGACCTCCGCGAGCCGGACGCTGCCCACGCGGCCCAGCTCGTCGAGCAGCGCCGGCAGCAGGACGTGCACATCGGCGACCACGGCGACATCGGCCTCGGCCATGACGGGGGCCCGACGGTCGGTGTTGACCGCCACGATCATGGTCGCGTCGCGGACCCCGATCATGTGCTGCAGCTGGCCCGAGATCCCGAGGGCCAGATAGAGCCGCGGGGAGATCCGCCGGCCCGAGACCCCCAGGTAGCGGTCCTTGGGGAACCAGCCGAGGTCCTCGGCGACCGGCCGGGAGCACGCGACCTCGGCGCCGAGCGCGCGTGCCAGCTCAGCGATGACGTCCAGCTCACCGGGGTCGCGCACACCCCGTCCGACGCCGACCACGCGGGCGGCCGAGGCGAGGTCGTGCGGCTCACCGTCGACGACCGGTGCCTGCGGGCAGCTCATCGGCAACCGATCCAGGTCGAGCCGCTGGACCGCCGGTTCCCCGGCTGAGCTGTCGGCTTCCTCGCCACCGACCCTGCGACCGCCTTCCGTGGCCAGCACCACCGGCCCAGGGACACGGTTGCGCTCGGTCGCGATCCCGCCGACGACGAGCCGGGTGATCTGCCAGGCGCCGTCGGCGCGCACCACCTCACGCACTGCGGTCAGGACGGGCGCCCCCGCACGGGCGGCCACCGCACCAGCCAGGACCCGGGAGGCCGGACCGGTCCCCGCGAGCACCAGCTCGGCCCCGGCCAGGTGCTCGGCGACAGCGGCCGCGAAGGACTCCGCGGGCACGTCCGCCGCGCACGGTACCCAGTCGACCCGGTCGACCACGCGGGCCACCGCCCGGGCATCCGCACCGTCGCCGACCACGACCGCAGCGACCTCGTCCGCCAGCGACCGTGCCAGGTCCACCAGCGCTCCGACCCCGGGACCGTCCCCGGCCACCAACCATGCCGTCGTCATCACAGGGCACCTGCCTCGATCAGCTCGTCCACCAGCAGCGCAGCCGCACGGGCCGGGTCTGCCTCGTCGATGACGTGACCGCGCCGCCGGCCGAGATCCACCGGGGCCCGGTCCAGCACCTCGAGCGCCGGTGCGGTCGACCCGAGCTCGGCCGCGGGCACCACCCGTGACGGTTTGGAGTCGGCGGCCAGGATCTGGCGCAGGCCGAGCTGACGTGGGACACAGGCGTCGACCGCGACGCCCAGCACCGCGGGGCCGGTCAGCCGGGTGCGCCGGCGCGCCCCGCGGGAGTCGTCGACGACCTCGAACCCGCCGGCCGGGTCGGGCGCCACCTCACCCACCTCGGTGAGGGTGGGCCAGCCGAGCAGCCCGCCGAGCACCGGGGCCACCATGCGGGTCCCCGCATCGGCCGCGCAGTCGCCGAGCACCACGAGGTCCACATCGCCCAGCTGCGCGACGACGGCCGCGAGAGCCGCCGCCACGTCGCACGTGTCGGGTTCCCGCCCACCCGCGACGACCACCACCTCATCGGGCCCGCAGGCCAGCGCCGAGCTGCGCGCCCGCGGGTCGGCGCCGGCCTGCGGACCGGTGACGCAGACGCCCACGGTCCGCGACCCCGTCGCTTCCGCCGTCCGGCACGCAAGCTCGATCGCTACCCGGTCGGCTGCGCTGACCACCCGGTTGGCGCCCGTCCAGGTGACCGAACCGTCCTCGAGCACTGTCGCCTCCTTGGGCGAGGCCGCCCACTGGTAGCCGACCAGCACCGTCATGGCTGCACCCCGCGCGGGCAGCACGGCTCGTCGTCGACGGTCGACGGTCGGGCCTGCCGCGCGGCGGGCCGCTCCTGGTCGAGCATCGCGACGACCTGCGCGCGCAGCTCGTTCTTGCGGACCTTGCCGGTCGCCGTCATCGGCAGCGCCTCGACCACCACCACCCGTTCGGGCGTCTTGTACTTGGCCACGTGCAGCTCGTCGAAGAAGCAGCACACCTGGGACAGGTCGAGCGGCGGGCTGCCCGGCGTCTGGAGGAGGAACGCACAGGCGCTCTCCCCCAGCCGCGGGTGCGGCATGGCGACCACGGCCGCGTCCTTCACCTCGGGGTGGCGTCGCAGGATCGCCTCGACCTCGGTGGCGCTGATGTTCTCGCCGCCGCGGACGATGACGTCCTTGAGCCGTCCGGTGATCCGCACGTACCCGTCCTGGTCGAGCGTCGCCAGGTCGCCCGAGTAGTACCAGCCGTCCTTGTCCAGCACGGCGGCCGTGCGCCCGGGGTCGCCCAGGTAGCCGACGAAAACGCCCGGTCCGCGGGACGCCTCCTCACCCTCGACACCGACCGGCACCTCCTGGCGGGTGCGCGGGTCGACGATCCTGATCTGCGTCCCCGAGGTGGGCCGTCCGTCGGTGCCGATCACCCGGTCGATCGGGTCGCCCGGCCGGGTGAGGGTGTGCGGGGCGCTCTCGGTCGAGCCGTACACCGAGTGCAGCCGGACACCGTCGGTCAACGCACGTTCGACGAGCTCGCGCGGCACGGGGGCGCCGCCGCAGCACAGGAAGCGCAACCCGGGGTGGAACCCGTCACCGGCGTCCGCGGCGTCGAACATGTCGCGGATGATGGTGGTCGCGCCCATCCCGCACGTCGCCCGTTCCCGGTTGACCATCTCGACCGCAGCCGGTCCGGAGAACACGTCGAGCAGCACCGAGGTGCCACCCACGACGAACGGCAGGCTCACACCGTGCAGGTACCCCGTGGCGTGCGCGACGGGGGCCGGCATGAACATCCGGTCGGTGAAGCCGATCCCCAGGTCCGCGGCGAAGGCCCGCTCGGCCGCGAGCACGTTGTCGTGGGTGAGCATGACGCCCTTGGGGCTGGCCTCGCTGCCGGAGGTGAACAGCACCGCCGCCACCTCGGTGCCCCGACCGGGGCTGCACTGCTCCTCGGTGAGGGGTTCGTGGGCGACAGCCCGATCGAAGGAGGTGAACCGCTCATCAGGTTCGCCGCCGTTGTCCACCATGAGCACGGTGCGCACGGTGGCGCACTCGCTCGAGACCGATTCGGCCAGTGCCCGGTAGTCCGTCTTGCGGAACCGGGTCGGGACGATGATCGCCGTCGTGGCGCAGCACCCGATGATGTGCCGAAGCTCGTTGAGCCGGTGCTGCGGCAGCGTGGGGTTGATCGCCGCGCCCAGCTTGAGGCAGGCCACGTCGGCCACCAGGAACTCGGCCCAGTTGGGCAGCTGGACGGACACGATGTCGCCGCGCCGGACCCCCGCCTCACGCAGGTACCCGGCCAGTCCGGCCGCCGCCCGGTCCACCTGCTCGTAGGTCAGGCGGGCGCCGCGGGAGTCCACGACCGCCGTGCGCCCGGGGGCGGCGAGCACGGCCAGTCGCCAGTAGTCGTACAGCCCGGCATCGCCCCAGTAACCGTCGCGGCGGTAGACCGCCGCCCGGACCACGTCGATGCACGTCGTCATGCTCACGTCGATCACAACCTTCGGGGGGACATTCAAGCCATGGGGGGACGACCCTGCGGGGGCCCGACGGACAGCCGTCGGGCCCCCCGACAGCTCAGGTCCACTGCTCCTGGACCGAACGTGCCTCGCGCACCAGGTAGAACCCGAGGAGCAGGACGATCGTGATGAGCACGAGGCCGATTCCGAACACGGCATTGAAGCCCATGCTCGAACCGATCGCGGCCCACGAGACCGAGGCGAAGGCCGCGATGAAGTTGAACACCGTGCTCACCCGGGAATAGATGACCGAGTACTCGCGGACCCCGAAGATCTGGCGCGACAGGACCGGGACCAGGACAAGTGCTGTGGCGTAGAAGAACCCGAACACGAATGCCCCGGTGTACAGCGTGTACTCGGAGCGGAACCCGAGCCAGCACAGCACGATCCCGGCTGCGCCCGCGACGGCGGCGAAGATGAGCGCCCCGCGCGAGCTCTTGTCGGCCACCGTGCCGATCGTGACCTTTCCGATGGCCTGGCCGACCATCATCACGGTCGACATGATGCCGCCGACCACCAGGGTGTCGAACCCGACCCCGGACAGCTGCTTGGTGTACGTCGGGAACTGCATGGCGATGAGCACCGCGAAGTTGATCAGCCCGGCAAAGATGCACAGGACGTAGAACGACGGGCTGCGCATGGCCACCTTCGGCGACAGACCGCGCACCGGTGCGACCGAGCCCCCGCCGGCCTGCGCGCCGTAGGGCACCAGGCCGACGTCGGACGGATGTGAGCGCACCGCGAAGAGCGTGAACGGAACCGCGGTGACCAGGGCGATGACCGCCCACAGGCGGTACAGCGAGTGGTAGTCCGCGCCGCCGGACTTCAGCACGGTGAACACCGTCGACCAGACGGCACCGCCCAGTCCGGTGAATGCCATGCAGACGCCGACCAGCATCCCGTTGCGCTTGGCGAACCAGTTGTTGATGAGCGTCGGGATCGCCAGCCAGAGGATGAATATCTCCCCCAGCCCGAGCATCACGCCGGCGACGTAGAAATACCAGATCGCCGTCGCCAGGCTCATCACGAAGAACCCGCCGGAGACCATGCAGGCGGCGAAGGTGAGCACGATGCGCACATCGACCGACTGCAGGATCTTCCCCGCGAACGGCGAGAAAGCGGTCATCGTCAGGTACATGATCGTGACGTAGAGCGCGAACTCGGTCTTGGGGACACCGAGGGCGTCGGACACCACGGGCTGGAAGAGACCCCAGGTGGAGAAACCGAGCGCGGCGCAGCCGAACGTCAGCATCATCCCGGTGAGAACCACCAGACCGTGACGGACGGACATCGTGCCCTGCACCTGCGGACCGCTGTCATTGATGACTTGCGTTCCCATAGTTCTCAACTCCGTTGTTGTGAGTGGTCATGCACAAACACGAGGCGGTACGGATCGGGGAATCGCTCACCAGCGGCACTCGGCCTCGCCGGCGCGCTGGCGCCTGGAGGCGAACACCCGGTCGGCGACGGGGGCGCCGTGCCAGCAGCGGACCGCGCCGGAGGCCTCGAGGGCCGCGATCTGGTCGTCGCTGTAGCCGAGCCGTCCCAGGTACTCGCTGGTGTGGTAGCCGACGGGCTTGGACAAGATGACGGGCGGGTCGCCGTACCCGCCGAACCGCACCGGGGACATGGGCAGCGACCGGGTGCCGAATGCCTGGTACTCGACCGTGCGCAGGGCGTCGTTGTCGTAGGCCTCGTCGTCGGCGAGCACGTCCTCGTAGCGGAACAGCTTCTGGTGCGGCACCTGGTTGTGCCGCAGGATCGGGCTCCACTCCTCGAACGTGCGGGTGGCGAACACCTGCTCGAGCAGCCCGACCACGTACGCCGACTTCTGGCTGGCCTTGAGCGCCGGCAGGGTGCGGATGTCGGTCTCGTCGGCGTGCTCGGACAGGCCGAGGATCTCCATCATCATCGGGAAGTACTTGTCGTACTGCGGCATGCAGATGAGGACCCACTCGCCGTTGGCCGTGCGGTAGGTGTTGTTGAACGGGTTGGGGACCGCGGTGCGCGACTTGGGGTAGGTGGCGCCGAACTGGGTCGCCATCAGCCCGATGTTCCCGCCCCAGATGGCCGTGTGGTACAGGTTCGCGACGACCTTCTCGCCCTTGCCCGTGCGGGTCCGGTTGAACAG
>JAKLPK010000026.1 GCA_022013895.1 Cellulomonas sp.
CATGCACGACGCGCCGATCGGGATCTTCGACTCCGGCGTCGGTGGGCTCACGGTGGCCCGTGCGGTGATCGACCAGCTCCCGCACGAGCAGGTGCTCTACATCGGCGACACGCTCAACACCCCGTACGGGACCAAACCGCTGGCCGCGGTGCGGGCGCATGCGCTCGCGGTCATGGACGACCTGGTGGACGCCGGGGTGAAGATGCTGGTCATCGCCTGCAACACGGCGTCCTCGGCCACCCTGCGCGACGCCCGTGAGCGGTACACGCAGCGGCACGGGCTGCCGGTGGTCGAGGTGATCCTGCCGGCTGCCCGGCGGGCCGTGGCCGCCACCCGTTCGGGGCACATCGGGGTGATCGGCACGGCGTCCACCATCTCCTCACGGGCGTATGACGACGCGTTGGCCGCGGCGCCCGGTGTGCACCTGACGTCGCGCCCCTGTCCGCGGTTCGTCGAGCTGGTCGAGGCCGGGGTCACCACCGGGCCCGAGGCGCTGGCCGTCGCCCACGAGTACCTCGACCCGGTCCGCGAGGCCGGCGTCGACACCCTCGTGCTGGGCTGCACGCACTACCCGTTGCTCACCGGCGTCATCTCCTACGTGATGGGCGACGGGGTGACCCTGGTGTCCAGCGCCGAGCAGACCGCGCAGGACGTGGTCCGCACCCTGGTGGCGCACGATCTGCAGCGCGACCCGACCGCCGGGCCCCCGGCGCACCGGTTCGTCGCGACCGGCGACCCGGTGGCGTTCGCCGGGCTGGCCCGGCGGTTCCTGGGCCCGGAGGTCACCGCCGTCGAGGGTGCGGCGGCGCTGCGATGAGGCTCGTCGTGCTGGGTTGTGCGGGGTCGTTCCCGAGCGCGACCTCGGCCGCCTCGGCCTACCTGGTGCAGGCCCGCGATGGCGACGGGCGCACCTGGACCGTGCTCCTCGACCTCGGCAATGGTGCGCTCGGACCGTTGCAGCAGCTCGGCGACCCGACCGCGCTGGACGCCATCGCGATCAGTCACCTGCACGCCGACCACTGCGCCGATCTGGTGGTGCTCAACGTGCTGCGCCGCTACCGGCCGGCCGGCCCGTGCCCGCCGGTGGCGCTGTGGGGCCCGCCCGGGACGGCCGCCCGGATCGCGGAGCTCGGCGGCAAGGACCCCGCGACGGACTCCTCGGGCCAGTTCGACGTGCAGCTGTGGGACCCGGCCGCCCCGGTCCAGGTCGGTCCGCTGCGGTTGGAACCCGTGGCGATGAACCACTCCGTCCCGGCCTTCGGCGTGCGGGTGACCGGCCCGTCCGACCGGGAGCCGGGCCGCACCGTCCGACTGGGCTACACGGGTGACACCGACGCAGGTCCGGGCCTGGACGCCCTGGCCGCCGGGGCCGATCTGCTGCTCGCCGAGGCCGCCTACCACGAGGGCCGCGACGACCTGTCACGAGGTGTGCACCTGACGGGACGGCGGGCCGGTGAGGCCGCGGCCCGCGGGGGGACGGCCCGCCTGGTGCTCACCCACCTGCCCGCCTGGAACGATCCGCAGCGCGCGCTCGCCGAGGCCCGTGAGGTCTACGCCGGTCCGGTGGACCTGGCGGCGCCCGGGCAGGTCCACGTCCTGTAGGAGCGTGGTGCGCCCCGAAAGGGCACAGGAGGGCCGCAGGAGGGGCCGTTAGGCTCGACGTATGGTCACCTCCACCTCCACCGGGTCCGTACGTGCCGACGGCCGCGCCGCCGACCAGCTGCGTCCGGTCACCCTCACCCGTCACTTCCTGGACGTCGGGGAGGGCAGCGTGCTCGTCACCTTCGGCGGCACGACCGTGCTGTGCGTCGCCTCGTTCACCGAGGGGGTGCCGCGCTGGCGCAAGGGGTCGGGTGAGGGGTGGGTCACGGCCGAGTACTCGATGCTGCCGCGGGCGACGTCGACCCGGTCGGACCGGGAGTCGGTGCGCGGCAAGATCGGCGGTCGCACCCATGAGATCTCCCGGCTGGTCGGACGTTCGCTGCGTGCGGTGGTCGACACCAAGGCGCTGGGCGAGAACACGATCGTGCTGGACTGCGATGTGCTGCGTGCCGACGGCGGCACCCGGACGGCGGCGATCACCGGGGCGTACGTCGCGCTGGCCGATGCGCTGGCCTGGGCCAAGGGCCGGGGGATCGTCCGACGTGAGGTGCTCACCGACTCGGTCTCGGCGATCAGCGTCGGGATCATCGACGGTGTCCCGATGCTGGACCTGCCCTACGTCGAGGACGTCCGGGCCGACACCGACATGAACGTGGTGGTGACCGGTTCCGGGCGGTTCGTCGAGGTGCAGGGCACCGCCGAGCACGCACCGTTCGACCGCGCCGAGCTGGACGCGCTGCTCGACCTGGCCCTGGTCGGCACGACGGAGCTGTCCCGGATGCAGCAGGTCGCGCTCGCGGACCCGGCGGAGGGCTGAGCATGGGCGGCGCCCGCCTGGTCCTGGCGACGCACAACCGGCACAAGCTCGGTGAGCTGCGGGCGATCCTGCACCCCGCGCTGCCGGGGCTGGACCCGGCCGCGGTGGTCTCCGCCGCCGATCTCGACCTGCCCGAACCGGTCGAGGACGGTCTGACGTTCGAGGCGAATGCGCTGCTCAAGGCGCGGGCCATCGTCGCAGCCACGGGTCTGCCCGCGGTCGCCGACGACTCGGGGCTCGCGGTGGACGTGCTGGGCGGTGCGCCCGGCATCTTCTCGGCGCGGTGGTGCGGCCGGCACGGCGACGATGCCGCCAACCTGGACCTGCTGCTGGCCCAGCTCGCCGACATCGCGGCGCCGCACCGTGGCGCCCGGTTCGTCTGCGCGGCTGCCCTGGTCACCCCGGACGGGCGGGAGGTGGTCGAGCACGGCGCCCTCGTCGGCACCCTGGCCGACGGCCCTCGCGGGTCGAACGGGTTCGGCTACGACCCGATCCTGGTGCCGACCGGGCTGACGCGGACCTGCGCCGAGCTGACGCCTGCCGAGAAGAACGCGCGCAGCCACCGCGGCCAGGCGTTCCGCGCGCTGGTCCCGGCACTGGTGCGCGCCCTGGGGTCGTGAACGGCACCGTCCAGCTGGTCGCCGACGAGGTCAGCTTCGGCTACCCGGGCCGGCCGGTGCTCGACCGGTTCGACCTCACGGTGGCCGAGGGGGACCGCATCGGGCTGGTCGGCGAGAACGGTGCCGGCAAGACCACCTTGTTGCGGGTGCTCGCCGGTGAGCTGGTTCCGCGCGCCGGCCGGGTGCACCGGCAGGGTTCGTGGGCGATGGTCGCCCAGGAGCTCGAGGTCGATGAGGTCGCCACCATCGGCTCGTTGCTCGACGCCTCGCTCGCCGGGGTGCGTGAGGCGGCCGCCGCCTGGGTGCGGGCGGCCGGTGACCCGGACGTCGACCCGGATGTGCTGGCCCGGGCGACCGACCAGCTGGAACGGCTGGCCGCCTGGGACGTGGACCGCCGGCTGGACGAGGCGCTCACCAGGTTCGGGGCCCCGCGCACACGTGAGCGGCGTCTGGTCGAGCTGTCGGTGGGGGAGCGCTATCGCGTGCGGCTGGCCTGCCGGTTGGCGGAACGGGCCGATCTGCTGCTGCTCGACGAGCCGACCAACCATCTGGACGCCGCCGGTGTCGAGCACCTCACCCGCGAGCTGCAGGCCCGGCCGGGTGCCCTGGTCATCGTCACCCACGACCGGTGGCTGCTCGATGCGGTGATGACGGCGATCTGCGACCTCGACCCGGCGATGGACGGTCGGCCGGCGCTGTACGGCGCGACCCGCTACGCCGACTACCGGTTCGCGAAGGACCAGATGCTGCGCCGGTGGCGGGCCCGGTACCGCGCCGAACGGGTGGAGGCGGTCCGGCTGGCAGGTCGACTGGACGACTCCTACGAGAACCTCTCGGATGCGTGGCGCCCGCCCAAGGGGTCGGCGCCCAACCGCCGCGAGACCCATGCGCGTTCGACGGTCAAGCGGGTCGACCGGCTGATCGAGCGGCACGTCGAGCGGTCGGTCGCGGTGCCGGAGCCGCCGCCGAGCCTGGTGTTCCCGGATCTGCCGTCGGTGCCGCCGGACTGGTCGGGCGGGCCGCTGCTGGACCTGCGGGCTCCGAAGGTGGCCGGGCGGCTCGACCTGCCCGGTGTCCGGATCGAGGTGCAGCCGTGCGCGCGGATGCTGGTCACCGGGGTCAACGGAGCCGGGAAGTCGACGCTGCTCGCGGCGCTGGCCGGGTCGGTGGGCCTGGACCGGGGGGTGCGGTTGCTCGGACCGGGTGTCCGGGTGGGCGTCCTGACCCAGGACGACGACCCGGCCCGCGAGGATCAGACCCTCACCGGGTTCGAGGCCTACGGGCTGCTGGCCCGTCGGCTGCTCGCGGCCGGCCGGCTCGACCCGGACCACCTGGTGCCGGCCGCTGCGCTCGGGCTGCTCTCGGAGGCCGACCTGGACCGCCCGCTGGCAGAGCTCTCCGTGGGGCAGCGGCGGCGGTTCGCACTGGCCTGCGTGCTGCTGCCGGCCCCGCACGTGCTGCTGCTCGACGAACCGACGAACCACCTGTCGGTGGGGCTGGTCGACGACCTCACGCAGGCCCTGGTGGGGACGTCGGCGGCTGTCGTGGTCGCCACGCACGACCGCCGGATGCGGGCGGACCTGGCGGGCTGGCCGGTGCTGGAGCTGGGCGGCGCGGGGAGCTGAGGCCCGCGGTCCCGTCAGGGCAGTCGACCCACGAACGCCATCGCCTGGCGCAGCAGCACGCCCTGTCCGCCCTGCATCTCCAGCTGGACCGAGTCCTCGCACGCCTGCTCAGGTGTGAGCCAGGCAAGGTCGAGGGCGTCCTGCTGCGGTCGGCAGTCGCCCGCGACGGGGACGATGTAGGCCAGGGACACCGCGTGCTGGCGCGCGTCGTGGTACGCGGTGATGCCGGGCGTCGGGAAGTACTCGGCGACCGTGAACGGCTGCGGTGCCGAGGGGATCTGCGGCAACGCCATCGGGCCGAGGTCCTTCTCGATGTGCCGGACCAGCGCGTCGCGCACCCGCTCGTGGTAGTTCACCCGGCCGGAGACCAGGGCACGGGTCATCATGCCGGTCGCGGTGATCCGCAGCAGCAGCCCGACGGCGACCACGTCTCCGCTGTCGTCGACCCGCACGGGGACGGCGTCGACGTACAGGATCGGCAGCTGGCGGCGGACCACGGACAGCTCGCCCTCGGACAGCCACCCGGCCGGCCGGTCGGGTTCGTCCGGGTCGCGTGGGAACTCGGCGGTGTCGGTCACCGGCAAGTTGTACCCCGGCCAGGCCTGCCGAGGCGAAACGGCGTCACGGGTGAGATACCCCTGGGGGTATCGTGGGAGGGAATACGACGGACCTCATGCGCGCTGAGGTGCGTGACCACGACCGTGAATCGAGAGTAGGACCCATGGCCACCATCACCCTCACCGGGGACACGATCGAGAAGACGATCACCGACAACGGCATCGTGTTCGTCGACTTCTGGGCAACCTGGTGCGGCCCGTGCCGTCAGTTCGGCCCCGTCTTCGAGAAGTCCTCGGAGGCGCACACCGACATCGTGCACGCCAAGGTCGACACCGACGCCGAGCAGCAGCTCGCCGCCGAGCTGCAGATCACCTCGATCCCGACGCTCATGGCGTTCCGCGACGGCATCCTCGTCTTCCGCCAGGCCGGCGCCCTGCCCGGTCCGGCGCTGGAGCAGGTGATGACCGCCGTCAAGGAGCTCGACATGGACGACGTGCGCGCGAAGATCGCCGAGCACGAGGCCGCCAAGGCCTGACCGCTCACGCACGACGGGGCCCCGCAGACCAGGTCTGCGGGGCCCCGTCGTGCGTCGGGCGCGGCCGTGCTCCGCGCGGCGGCGTCAGCCGGCGTACGACGATGTGGAGTCCGGCGTCACGCTCACCGAACCGCTGATCGACCCGGTGAGCGTCGAGGAGTCGGTGAGCGTCACCGTGATGGTCGAGCTGGAGCCTGCGATCAGGGCGCCGGTGGCCGCGGACCCGGCCAACGTCACATCGACCGTGCCGCCGTTGGAGCCCGAGGTGCCCCAGCGGTCTTCGGCGCCCTCGATGAACGTCGTGGCGTTGTCCCCGGTGATCGAGCTGTTGGTCAGGGTCAGGGTCGACGTGGTGTTGGTCACGTACACCAGGGACTCCGCGGAGGTCGAGGTGATCGTCGAGTCGGTGAGGGTGAGCGAGGAGCGCTCCTCCGTCGCGTTGGCGTCGGCGGCGTCACCGGAGAACGACTGGTAGAGCATCGCGGCGTGGGTCGCGGTGGTCGCCAGATCGCTCGCGGTGAGCTCGACGGAGTTCTTGCCCTCGACGACCACCGCCTCCGACCCGGTGGCGGTGCCGGTGGCGCCCGTCACGCTGATGTCGCCGGTGGAGTAGATGAGCGGGCTGCCGTCGCCGGAGGTGTTGAGCGTGTTGGTCCCGGTCACGGTGATGGTGCCGTTGCCCCGGTCGGTCGCGATGGCCGCCGAGTGGGTGCCCGCCGTCGTGATCGTCACATCGGAGGCCGTGATGGTGCCCTCGTAGGTCGCGTCCAGGCCGCGTGAGGAGCTGCCCGAGGTCTCGATCGTGACGCCGTTCACGGTCGCCGAGCCGCCGTTGGTCGCGAACACGGCGTTCGAGCCCGACGACGTGGTCGTGATGCTCGAGTCCTCGATGGTGACGGTCGAGCCCTCACCGACCACGACGACCGCCGAGTTCAGCCCGTAGAAGTTGTAGTCGTCCGACACGTCGGTGGTCCGCGTGGCATCCGAGGACGACGCATCACCGGACTTGGTGATCGTGCTGCCGGCGATCGTCAGGCTGCCCCCGTTGACTACGAGGAAGACCGCCTGGTCGGCCACCGCACTGGCGTAGGTGCCCGCATCGATGGTCACGTCCTCACCGTCGACCAGGTAGGCGGCGGTGAGCGTGACCTCGGTGCCGTCGAACGTCGCCGTGTAGCTGCCTGAGCTCAGTCCGGTGGTGGTCGACGTGGTCGATGAGGTCGATGTCGACGTCGTCGACGAGGCGGTCGTGGTGGCGCAGCCGCCCAGCAGCACAAGGGTGAGCAGACCGGTGGCGACGGGACGGAGCGGGGTTCGCATGAGGTTCTCCTGGTTCGACGTTGACCAGGACGTTAGGAGCCGGATCGGGCCGCGCGCTGTGGGGTTGCTGTGCGTGGGTTGTGCGCGCGGTCGCCGCATCCGGGCGTGCGAGGTCGCACGCCGTTGCGGGTCCCAGGTCCCCGTCCTGCCTCGGCGGCGGCACATCGCCGTCACCCGTTCGGCCCAGCGTCACCGGACCGGCCTTCAGCCGGGACCCCGATCGCGCCGACCTTCCAGGAGGAGGTGGTCCACGTGGGCGGGATACGCAGCACGATGAGAGCTGGACGGGTGGCGGGCGCGGCCCTGGCCGTGGCCGTGGTGCTGACCGCGACCGGGACCCTCGGGGCGGCGCCGGCCGAGGGCCTCGCGCGGACCGGGACGACGGCCATCGCCGTCCCGACCACGGCCGTGCAGTCCGCGGACGAGCTCTACGTGACCTCGGTCTATCGTGATCTGCTCGGCCGTGCACCCGATGCAGAAGGGCTGACCCACTGGGTCGCCGCACTCCGGGCGGGGACCCCGCGACCGGCCGTCGCCCTGTCGATCACCAGCTCCGACGAGTACCGGACGTCGCTCATCGTCGACGCCTACGACACCTTCCTCACCCGCTCACCCGAGCCCGCCGGCCAAGCCGCCTGGCTGGAGCTCATGCGGGCCGGGATGACGATCGACGCCCTGGAGACCGGCTTCGCCTCCTCCGACGAGGCGTACCTGCGAGCCTCGAGCAGTGCCGGTCAGTGGGTGGCCTGGCTCTACTCGTCGATGCTCGGCCGCAGCGCATCGAGCAGCGAGATCGGCTGGTGGGTCCAGATGATGGGAGCGGGGATGTCGCGCAGCGACGTGTCCCGTGGGTTCCTGCTCTCCGACGAGCACCTCGGGTCGATCGTGCGCGGTCAGTACCTGAGTCTGCTCGGCCGCGCGACGGACGCCGGTGGGCTGGCGACCTGGGTGCAGGCGCTGCGTGCCGGGACTCGTCTGGAGTCGGTGGCCGCGCAGCTCCTGTCGAGCGATGAGTACTACGCCCGGGCGACCGTGAGTGCCACGCAGACCACCGGAGCGGCGCCCACCCCCGCTACCCCGACGGCCTCCGCCAGCCCCACGGCGACGGCCACCCCGTCGGCGACCGCGGCACCAGTCAGCGGCAAACCGGGCGCATCCAACACGGGTGTCCCGGCGGGCCGCAGTCTGGTCCCCTCAGGCTCGATCACGGTCACCAAGGACAACACCGTCCTGGACGGTCTGGACATCGCGGGCACGGTGACCATCTACGCCTCGAACGTCCAGGTGAAGAACAGCCGCGTCACGGGCACCGGGACCGACGTGGGGATCTGGGTGCGTTCGGGCAGCGCCACGATCACGGACACGGAGATCACCGGCTTCGAGAACGGCATCGCCGGCAACGGCTGGACGGCCACCCGCGTCAACATCCACGGCAGCACCGGGGACGGTGTCAAGCTGGGGAGCTCGGTGACGTTGGAGGCCAGCTGGATCCATGACCTCACACCGGCCCCCGGCGCCCACTCCGACGGTGCCCAGATGCAGAGCGGCCTGGTCGACGTCGTGGTCCGCGGCAACAACTTCGCACTCGACACCGGCGTCAACGCCGCACTCTTCCTCGCCCCCGACCTCGGGCCCAGCTCCGCCGGACCGGTCACGATCACGGGCAACTGGCTCGACGGCGGCAACTTCACGGTGTTCTGCGTCGACGGCAACAACGGCCAGTACTTCACCGCCAACATCTCGATCACGAACAACCGGTTCGGGACCAACAACCGGTACGGCCCGCTCAACGTGAACGTCCCGGTCACCCTCACCGGCAACGTGTACGACGTCAGCGGCCAGGCGCTCGGCTAGGGCTGAAGGAGCAGGCGCCCGTGGCGGAGTGCGTGAGGCGGGACTCGAACCCGCACGCCCTTGCGGGCACCAGGACCTAAACCTGGCGTGGCTGCCGTTTCACCACTCACGCGCCCGCCGAGTCTGGCACGGCGGACGTCACTGCCGTCAGTCGATGCCCAGGTCTTTGCGGAGCTTGGCGACGTGCCCGGTGGCCTTGACGTTGTACTGCGCGAGGACGACGGCACCGGCCGGGTCGAGCACCACGGTCGAGCGGATGACGCCGGTCACTGTCTTGCCGTACAGCGACTTCTCACCCCAGGCGCCCCACTGCTCCAGGACGGTGCGCTCCGGGTCGGAGACCAGGGGGAACGTGAGGTGCTCGGCCTCCGCGAACGCGGCCAGCTTGTCCGGCGCGTCCGGTGAGACCCCGACGACCGTGTACCCGTGCGCCGTGAGCGAGGCCAGCGAGTCGCGGAAGTCGCAGGCCTGCGTCGTGCAGCCCGGCGTCCCGGCGGCTGGGTAGAAGTAGACGACGACGGATGTCCCGCGCAGCTCGCTCAGCGTGAGGGTGCCGCCGTCGGCGGTCGGCAGCGTGAAGTCGGGGGCGATCTCACCTGTGGTCAGACGCGGCATCGGGATCCTCCTGAAGGGGTGGTGGGACCCACCCTAGGAGCCGTGGCGTTCCGATGCCCTGGCCGGCCGGTACCGTCGTGGGGTGCCCGAACCCGCCGTGCCGATCCGGATGCTCAACGACCGCCTGCTCGTGCAGCTCGACGAGGAGGGGGCGGAGCGTCGGTCAGCCACCGGCATCCTCATCCCGGCGACCGCGGTGATGGGCAAGCGCCTCACCTGGGGCCATGTGGTCGCAGCCGGGCAGCACGTGCGCCAGGTGTCGGTGGGGGACAAGGTGCTGTTCGACCCGGAGGACCGGGCCGAGGTCGAGCTCACCGGCACGGTGTACCTGCTGCTGCGGGAGAAGGACGTGCACGGTGTCGCCCAGCCCGAGGGCGGTGCGCAGGAGCCTGGGCTGTACCTGTAGACCTCGGTTTCGCTCCACGGTGCTCGGGCTGCTAACCTCGTGCACCGCGCGCCATTAGCTCAATTGGCAGAGCAGCTGACTCTTAATCAGCGGGTTCGGGGTTCAAGTCCCTGATGGCGCACAGAGAGGGCCTCCGACCAGCAATGATGCTGGCGGGGGCTCTTGTCGTCAGTGGGGCAGCGTCAGGATCTCGGCCCCGTCCGGGGTGATGGCGATCGTGTGCTCGCTGTGTGCCGTCCGGCAGCCGGTTGCGCTGCGGAGCGTCCAGCCGTCCGGGTCGGTGACGAGCTCCGCGGTGTCGAGCATCACCCACGGCTCCAGCGCGAGCAGCAGCCCGGGGCGCAGGGTGTACCCACGGCCGGCCCGTCCGGCGTTCGGGACGTGCGGATCCTGGTGCATGGTCGAGCCGATGCCATGACCGCCGAAGTCGGTGTTGATGGGGTACCCCGCTGCGCCGAGGACCGCGCCGATGGCATGGGAGATGTCACCGAGCCGAGCTCCGGGCCCGGCGGCCGCGATCGCCGCGGCCAGCGCGCGTTCGGTCGCGTCGATCAACGCCAGGTCCGACGGGGCCCGGGAGTCGCCCACGATGAAGCTGATGGCGGAGTCGGCGGCGATCTGGTCGAGGGTGACAGCGAGGTCGAGCGAGAGCAGGTCGCCGTCGGCCAGTGCGTAGTCGTGGGGCAGCCCGTGCAGCACGGCGTCGTTGACCGATGTGCAGATGGAGTGGCCGAACGGCCCGCGTCCGAAGGGTGGTGCGTAGTCGACGTAGCAGGACACCGCTCCGGCCTCGGTGATCATGTCCTTGGTCCATCGGTCGATGTCGAGCAGGTTCGTGCCGACCGTGGTCCGGCTCCGCACGGTCTGCAGGATGTCGCCGACCAGGGCGCCGGTGTCGCGTGCCCGTACCAGCTCGTCGGTGGTGAGGATCTCGATCATGAGGTGCCCTTCCCGGAGAACCAATAACTATCCCGGCCATACTATCCCGGTACTAGAATCGGTCTCATGGTCAGACTGCCGCTCACCCCCGCCGAGGTCGAGCGCGGACGGCGGCTCGGTGCCCTCCTGCGTCGCGCCAGGGGAGATCGCCCGATGCTCGAGACCGCGCTCGAGGCGCACGTCTCGCCGGAGACCCTCCGCAAGATCGAGACGGGCCGCGTCGCGACCCCGTCCTTCCCGACCATCGCCGCGATCGCCGAGGTCCTCGGCCTCTCCCTCGATGCCGTATGGGCCGAGATGAACCCGCCCGAGAGCGGTGCCGAACCGACCCGCGCCGGTCGGTTCGCGGGGGAGCGGCTGGCTTCCTAGGCCTCGCACCCGCCTCGGCGGGTGTGCTCGGACCTTGCGTCCCGGCGCGGACTCCTCACGGCTGGACGGAACTGGCCGATGTGGACGATGCCCCGAAGTCCGCCCTCATCCGAGTCCCCGCGAGGCAACCCCATGTCGCAGACCTCCCACGCCCCTGCCCGGTCGGCCGTACACCGGCCCGGCGCCTGGTCCCGCCTGTCCATCCGGACCAAGGTGCTCGCTCCGGCACTGGTGGGCGCACTCGTCGCGCTGATCATCGGCGTCGTCGGGCTGGTCAACCTCAGCGCCAGCGCCGAGCGCAGCCGCGTCATCTACGAGCAGAACCTCCAGGGGGTCCGTGCGCTGACCGACGTCCTGGTGACCCGCAAGAGCGTCTCGCTGAGCATCCGGGACACGTTCCTCGCCGGTGACGGGCCCGACGCCGAGGCGGTGGCCCAGGAGTACGCCGACCTGCAGGCGACGTTCGTCGAGCAGCTCGACGTGTACGCCGCCACCGGAGTGACGGCGCAGGACGCCCAGCGCGTCGACGATCTCAAGGCCGCGTTCCAGGAGTACGTCGATGCGGTGCCGACGGTGCTCGGCCAGTACGTCGCGGACGGTGACGGGCAGGGCTGGTTGGCCGCCAACAACGAGCAGCTCGCCCCGCTGGCCGAGGACATCAGCGCGGGGCTGGGCGACCTCATCGCGAGCGAGGACAGCCAGGCGGCCCAGAGCGCGGCGGACGCCGCCTCCGCGTACAGCCAGGCGCGGACGGTGAGCATCGTGCTGCTCGTCCTCGGGATCGGCGCGGGGCTCGCGGTGGCGCTGCTCGTCGCCGGAAGCGTGACGCGTTCGGTGCGACCGCTTCAGGAGGGCCTTGCGCGCCTGGCCGACGGCGATCTGGCGACCGAGACCGTCGTCGCATCGGGCGACGAGGTCGGTCGGATGGCCGAGTCGCTCGAGCGGGCGCGGGTCGCGTTGCGTGACTCCATCTCGGCGATCGGCGGCAACGTCGTCAGACTGGCCGGCGCGGCCGTCGAGCTGCGGCAGACGTCGTCCGGGCTCGCGACCGCCGCCCAGGAGTCCTCCGGTCTGGCGCAGTCGGTCTCGGTGGCCGCGGAGCGGGTCTCGGGCAACGTCCAGACCGTCGCGGCGGGCGCCGAGGAGATGGGTGTCTCGATCCGGGAGATCGCGACCAATGCCGCCGAGGCCGCCCGTGTGGCGGGGCAGGCGGTGAGCGAGGCCGCCAGCACGACGCAGACCGTGTCGCGCCTGGGTGAGTCGTCGGCGCAGATCGGTACCGTGGTCGGGCTGATCACGTCGATCGCCGAGCAGACCAACCTGCTCGCCCTCAACGCGACCATCGAGGCCGCCCGTGCCGGTGAGGCCGGCAAGGGGTTCGCCGTCGTCGCCTCGGAGGTCAAGGACCTCGCCCAGGAGACGGCGCGCGCGACGGAAGAGGTCGCCAAGAAGATCACCACGATCCAGGGCGACACCGACGAGGCCGTCGCAGCGATGGGGCGGATCTCGCAGATCGTCGCTCGGATCGACGACTACCAGTCGACCATCGCGGCCGCGGTCGAGGAGCAGACGGCCACGACCAACGAGATCTCGCGCAACGTCACCGAAGCGGCGACGGGGACCCAGGGGATCGCGGGCAACGTCACCGCGGTCGCAGCGGCCGCGACCGGCGCGACCGACGGTGCACACGCGGCCGATCAGGCGGCGGCCGAGCTCTCGGGGATGGCTGCCGACATGGAGTCGCTCGTCGCGCGCTTCCGGTGGTGACGGGCTGACGGCATCTCGAACCGGCCGCAGCCGGAGGGCACGCCTCCTGCGGCGCCAGCGACGGGGGCGGTCCACCATTCCGAATAGCGAGACAATTCGTCCCGCAATATGACCACACGACCGTCCGCGGGTCTACTTTGGCCTGGTGACGACCAGTTCGCACGACCCGGCCCCTCAGGACGTCTACACCCACGGTCACCACGAGGCGGTGCTGCGCTCGCACCGCTGGCGCACGGCCCGCAACTCGGCCGCCTACCTGCTGCCCGAGCTGCGACCGGGCTTCCGGCTGCTGGACGTGGGCGCCGGGCCCGGCACCATCTCGATCGACCTGGGCGGGTACGTCGCCCAGGTGGTCGGGATCGATGCCTCCGCGCAGATCGTCGAGGTCGCCCGGGCCGCGGCGCAGCAGGCGGGCGCGACCAACGTGACGTTCGAGGTCGGTGACGCCTACCGGCTGCCGTTCGATGACGACTCGTTCGACGTCGTGCACGCCCACCAGGTCCTGCAGCACCTGAGCGACCCCGTGGCCGCACTGCGCGAGATGCGCCGCGTCGCCCGGCCCGGCGGGATCGTGGCGGTCCGGGACTCGGACTACTCAGCGATGACCTGGTACCCGGCCTCGGTCGGGCTCGACCGCTGGCGTGACCTCTACCTGCAGGTCACGCGGTCGAACAGGGCGGACGCCGATGCCGGGCGCAAGCTCGCCGCGTGGGTGCGCGCTGCAGGGTTCGACCCGGCGGGCATCGTGGCGGATGCGGGGGTGTGGTGCTTCGCGACCCCCGCCGACCGCACCTGGTGGTCCCAGCTGTGGGCCGAACGGACGGTCGCCTCGGACTTCGCGCACCAGGCCGTCGAGCGGAGGCTGGTCGACCAGGAGTCGCTGGAGGAGATCGCCGCCGCCTGGCGGGCATGGGGCCAGGATCCCGACGGGTGGTTCGCGGTGCTGCACGGCCAGGTGCTGGCCCGGGCCTGACGGCCTGGACAGGCGACGGTTGACGGGTCAGAGCACCCGGCGGGCGCCGGTGCTGCCGGAGACCCTGCGACCGGCGGTGATGTACGGCTCGAGCGCGCGCAGGAACTTCTCCCGGTTCTCGTCGTTGAGGTCGACCTCGTAGGTCGTGTCCTGCCAGGCGAACCGGATCGTGCGGGCACCTTCGGTGCCGTCGAGGTCGTCGATGAGGGTCACGATCGTCTGCTGGGCCATGGACACATGGTTTCGTCCGAGCGGGTGGCTGTCGATCCGACGCCCCGTGGCCGGCGGATCGCGGATCGCGGACCGCGGTCAGGTGCCGCTCTTCGGGCGGTACAGGTCCGCCTCGAACCGGTAGGCGTCGCCGCGGTAGTGGTTGACCCCGATGAGGATGGGTGTCGAGTCCGCGGTGTAGGCGACCTCCGACCCCACGAGCACGGGGGAGCCGACGGGGACGGCGAGCAGTCGGGCCAGGCGTTCGTCGGCGGCGGCGGCCTGGACCGAGTAGGCGGAGCGATGGATGGCGACACCGCAGCGGTGCTCGAGCTCGTCGTACAGCGACCGGTCCGTCAGATCCGCCTCGGCGAGTCCGGGCGCCCGGTCGAGCACGATGGCGATGGTGTCGACGCAGACAGGAGTGCCGTCCATCCCGCGCAACCGGTCGAGCTGGATCACGGGTGCCGACGGTGCGATGCGCAGCTTGTCCGCCTCGTCGAGGGTCGAGGGGCGCACCTGCTGGACGAGCACGGCAGCGGTCGGGGTCAGGCCGCGGGCCCGCGCCATCTCGGTGAACGACTGCAGGGTGCTGGGCGGTTCGCCGATCACCTGTCGTGGGACGAACCAGCCACGCTGCGCCGAACGTTCGAGACGGCCCTCCTGCTCCAGCGTGGCGAGGGCGGCCCGCAGCGTCACGCGCGAGACGCCCAGGTGCTCGGACAGGTCGCGTTCACCCGGCAGCCGGGCACCGGGGGTGTGGACGCCGTGCTCGAGCTCCTGCACGAGAGCCTGGTAGGCGCTGTCGGTGACGGGTGATCTGCCCATGGCCCGGACTGTATACCAGTGAGCGACCTGTGGCGAGACTGGTCTGTTATCGGACCGTGACTGGACTAACTGGTCTTGCGATCGCTAGGGTCATCGACATCGGAAGTCGGCCCCCCGCGTACCCCGAGGCGATGGCGCCTCGCGCACCGACCCGAAGACATGGAGCCCCACCATGCACATCACCGACATGCGACGCACCGCGGTCGCGGGTGCGTTCGCGGTCCTCGCCCTCGCAGCCTCCGCGGCCTGCACCCCGGGCGGCAGCTCGGCCACCTCCACCACGGCGGCCTCGGACGTCTCGACCGACGTCGCCGCGGCCGGCGACGTGACCATCAAGATCTCCGACTTCTGGGGCTCGGCCGAGGGCGAGTGGATGGCCTCCCTCATCGCCGGCTTCGAGGAGAAGTACCCGAACGTCACGATCGATCGCACCCAGGAGGACTGGTCGCAGCTCCTGACCACCCTCAACCTGCAGCTCACCGACGCCGACGGCCCCTGCATCGCCAGCGCAAACAACGGCTGGGGGTCCCTGGGCACCCTCGCCAAGGGCGGGCTCGTGCTCAACCTCGACGCCTACTCCGAGGCCTACGGCTGGGACAGCCTGATCCCCGAGACCATCGCCCGGCAGAACGAGTTCACCACGGACTTCACGACCATCGGTTCGGGCTCGCTGTTCGCCACCCCCGTCGCCCGCGTCTCGATGATCGGCATCTACTACAACGTGGACAAGCTCGAGGCCCTCGGCATCGACCCGCCCACCACCCTCGACGAGCTCGAAGCGGCCGCCACCACGGCCGCGGCGGCCGGTGAGGTGCCGTTCGCCTACGGCAGCCAGGACGGCGGCACCGCCATCCTGCTCGGTCTGCAGGCGCTGTACGGCACCGCCGACTCGATCAACGACTACGTCTACGGCGACACGTCGGTGACCGCCACCGACACCGGGCTGCTCGACGCGGCGAACGAGCTCAAGACCTGGGCCGCCAACGGGTGGCTGACACCCGGCTTCGAAGGCATCGACTACAACACGGCGGTCGCCAACTTCGTCGGCGGCGAGGGCGTGTTCCGCTTCGAGTACACCGGGTCGCTCGGGCTGAGCTCCGACCAGCAGTCGCAGTTCGGCTACATCCAGCTGCCGCAGGCCGACGACGCCGCGACCACCGTCGGCGTCGGTGCAGCGCCCGGGGCGATGGTGATCTCGGCCGCGTGCCAGGAACCTGATGTCGCCGCCGCGTTCCTCGACTACCTCATGTCGGAGCAGGCCGCCCAGACCGCCGTCGACAACGGGATGATCCCGCTGCTGCACTCCGACGTCACCGTGCCGTCCACCATGGGCACCCTCAGCAGCGAGGCCGCCGGCGCAGCCGCCGTCGGCGAGAGTGACGGGTTCGTGCCGTACTTCGACTGGGCCTCCACCACCATGCTCGACACCCTGACCGCCCAGATGCAGCAGATGTACGCCGGGAAGACGACCCCGGAGCAGCTGGTCGAGGCAGTCGACGCCGACCGCACGGCCGGCCTCGCCGAGCTCGCGGGCTGACATGCCCGGACCCGGCAACGACGTCGTGCGAGGCGCCCCCCTCGTCGATCGCACGACGCCCGCCCGCCGGGTGCGCGCCCGCTCCTTGCGAGCGCGCACCCGGTGGACCGGGCTGGCCTTCGCGGCACTCCCGCTGGCCCTCTACGGATTCGTGGTCATCTGGCCGCTGCTCCAGTCGGTGCAGTACTCGTTCTTCGACTGGGACGGTGTCTCGCAGGCCACCTGGGTGGGGCTGGACAACTACACCGGCTTCCTCACCGATCCTGTGCTTCGCGCCAGCCTCGGGCACGTGCTCGTGCTCATCCTGTTCTTCTCGTTGCTGCCGATCGCGCTCGGGCTGGTCTCCGCCGCGATGCTCACCCGGGCACGTCAGCCGGGGATGGGCCTGTTCCGCTGGATCTTCTTCCTGCCGCAGGTGCTCACCTCGGTCGTCGTCGCGCTCATGTTCAAGCGGATCTACTCCGCCGAGGGCTCGCTCAACACCCTGCTCGAGGCCATCGGGCTGGGCGGGCTGGCCCGCGCCTGGCTCGCCGACTTCACCTGGGCGCTCCCGGCGCTCGGTCTGATCGGCACCTGGGTCACCTTCGGGTTCTGCATGGTGCTGTTCATCTCCGGCACCTCCTCGATCCCCGACGAGCTCTACGAGGCGGCCCGGGTCGACGGCGCCGGGGCCGTCCGCGAGTTCTTCGCGGTCACGCTGCCCGGGCTGCGCGGGCAGATCGGCGTCGCACTCACCCTCACGATCACCGCCGCGCTGCGCACCTTCGACCTGGTCTGGGTGACCACCAGGGGCGGGCCGGGGACCTCGACCATGACCCCGGCCGTGCTGCTGTACCGCGCCGCGTTCCAGAACCCCGACGTCGGCAAGGCGGCCGCCATCGGCGTCGTCATGGCCGTCGTCTGCCTGCTCATCGCGCTGGCGATCACCCGGATCACGGAGAAGGACTGATGCGCGCCTCCCGCACCGAGCAGGCTGCCAACTACGTCGTGCTCGTCGTCATCTCGCTCGTCGTCCTGTGGCCGGCCGTCACCTTCGTGCTCGCCGCGCTCAGCTCGGACCGGGCCGGCCGGCCCGGCGGCGTGCACTGGGACAACTTCGTCACAGCCTGGGAGCAGGCCGACTTCTCGCGGGCCATGACCGTCTCGATCACCATCGCGGTCGCGGCGTCGATCGGTCAGGTGCTGCTCGCGGTCCTGGGCGGCTACGGGTTCGGCGTGCTCGGCGTGGCCGGGCAGAAGGTGCTGTTCCCGGTCGTCCTGCTCGGGCTGATGATCTCGCTCGAGGCGATCATCGTGCCGCTGTACTACCAGTTCCGGTCGGCCGGCCTCACCAACTCCATCCCCGGGATCATCCTCATCCACCTCGGGACGGCGGTGCCGTTCGGCATCTTCTGGATGCGTGCCGCCTTCCGTGCGCTGCCCCGGTCACTGTTCGAGGCCGCCGAGATCGACGGTGCCGGCCCGATGCGGATCCTGCTGCGGCTGGGCCTGCCACTGGTCAGCCCCGCCGTGTGGACGCTGCTGCTGCTCAGCTTCATGTGGACCTGGAACGACTACTTCCTGTCCCTGGTCTTCCTGCACGGTGACAACGTCACCGCCACCGTCGCCCTCGGCGTCTTCCAGGGCCGGTACGTGACCCAGATCAACCTCATGGCCGCCGGCGGCCTCATCGTCGCGGCACCCGTCCTGATCCTCTACGTGGCGTTCCAGCGTCACTTCATCTCCGGGATGCTCGCCGGCGCCCTGCGCGAGTGACGGCGTCCGCCCCGCAACCCCCCCTTCGACCAGGAGCCCGCCGTGCCTGCCACCCCTACCGTCCTGCCCGATGCCGCCGCTGTGGGTGTCGCGGTCGCCGAGATCGTCGCGGATGCGATCGCCGCGGCCCCCGGACGTCCGTTCCTGCTCGGCTGCCCCTCCGGCCGCAGTCTCGAGACCACGTACCGTGCGCTCGCCGCACAGGTGGCCGCCCGTCGGCTCGACCTCGCGGACCTGCTCGTCGTCCTCATGGACGAGTACCTCGTCGAGGGCTCCCACGGCCTCGAGCAGGTCGACCCCACGCTGTCCCACTCCTGCATCGGCTACGGCCGTCGCGAGATCATCGCCCCCCTGGCCGCCGCCGCCGCCCGTGCCGGGGTGCGTGGACCGGCCGGGCTGTGGGCCCCGGACCCGAGTGCTCCGGAGGCCTACGACGACCAGATCGAGGCGGCCGGCGGACTCGACCTGTTCCTGCTCGCCTCCGGGGCGAGCGACGGGCACATCGCGCTCAACCAGCCCGGGACGTCCCGGACCAGCCGCACCCACGTCGTGCGGCTCGGCGAGGCCACCCGGCGGGACAACATGGCCACCTTCCCCGATCTGACGACGCTGGACGCCGTCCCCACGCACGGGGTGACGGTCGGCATCTCGACCATCGTCGACCAGTCACGTGCGGTGGTCATGGTGCTCACCGGAGCCGACAAGGCGACGGCCTGCTCCCGCATCGTCGCGGCGACCGGCTACGACCCGCAGTGGCCCTCGACGGCGTTCGTCGAGTGCACGAACGCCCAGCTCTTCGCAGACCGGGCCGCCGCCGGCGACCCCGACAAGGGAAGGTAGGACATGGCAGCGATCAAGCTCGTCTACATCGGGGGCGGATCGTCCCGGGCTGCGGGAACGATGGCCTCGTTCCTGTGGCACGGCGCGGAGTTCGCCGGCTCCCAGGTGGTGCTCGTCGACCAGGACGCGCAGCGGCTGGAGATCGTGCGCGAGATCGCGGTCCGGATCGCACGCGCGACCGGGGTCGACATCGACATCCAGGCCACGACCGATCGTCGGGCCGCGCTGACCGATGCCGACGCCGTGCTCACCAGCTTCCGCCCCGGTGACTTCGCCGCCCGGGTGCTCGACGAGCGCATCCCGATCAAGCACGGCGTGATCGGCCAGGAGACCCAGGGTCCGGGCGGGTTCATGATGGCGCTGCGCTCGATCCACGTGATGGCCGACATCGTGTCGGACCTGGAGGCGGTGGCGCCCGGGGCCGTCATCTTCAACTACACGAACCCGGTGAACATCGTCTCCCAGGCGCTGACCCGGTTCACCGACGTACCGATCTACTCCATGTGCGAGGGGCCGATCTTCTTCCCGCACTCCACGTTGCGGGCCGCCGGTCTGGACCCCGAACGGGCCACCGTGACGATGGCCGGCGTCAACCACAACTGCTGGTCCTTCGAGCACACCTACGACGGCGCCGATCTCATGCCGCTGCTCGACGCCGCGTGGGAGGCACGCAAGGACGACCCGACGCTCGGCGTCTTCGAACGCCGGATGCTGCAGCTGGCGGTCACCATGCGCTCGGTCCCGGCCGACTACTTCCAGTACTACTACTACGGACCCGAGATCCTGCGTGAGCAGCAGGCCGCACCGCGCACCCGTGCCGAGGACATCCTGGCGGCGTTGCCCGGGTACTGGGAGCACTACGTCGAGCAGTCGAAGGTCGACTCCCCGGACCTGGACCCGGCCCGCTCCCGCGGTGGCATCCACGAGCTCGAGCTGGCGATCGACGTGATGAGCGCCTACTACAACAACACCGGTGCGAGGCTGCCGGTCAACCTGCCGAACCTCGGCGGTGCGCTGCCCGGGTTCGATGAGGACGTGGTGGTCGAGATGTGGTGCACGGTCGACGCCCGGGGAGTGCACCCCGAGCCCCAGCGTGCCCTGCCGCACGCCGTGCGTGGCATCACCCAGGCGCTCGCGGAGTACCAGTACGTGGCCGCCGAGGCCGCCTGGTCCGGGACCCGCCGCGACGCCGTCCGGGCCCTGGCCGCGAACCCGCTGGTCCCGAGCCTGACGGTCGCCGAGGAGCTCTACACCGAGCTGGCCGCCGCACACGCCCGCTACCTGCCCGAGCGGCTGCTGCGGTGAGCACCGCCCATCTGGCCGTCGACGGCGGCAACTCCAAGACCGTGGCCGTCGTCGTCGACCAGGACGGGCTCGTGCTCGGGCGCGGCCGTGGCGGCTGCGGTGACATCTACGGCGCGGCCAGTCCGCAGGCAGCCGTCGAGGCTGTCACCGCCGCCGTCACGCAGGCGCTCACCGGTGCCGGCCTCGAGCCCCCTGAGGTCCACAACGCCGTGCTCCGGCTGGCCGGTGCCGACTGGCCGGAGGACGCGCGCTACTGGACGGACCAACTCGCCGTCCTCGTCCCCGGTCTGCGCGGCGTCGAGGTCGGCAACGATGCGCTCGCGTCATTGCGGCTCGTCGATCGCGCCGGGGTGGGGCTGTGCGTCACGGTCGGCACCGGACCGGCGATCGGAGCGCGGTCCGCCGACGGCCGCGAGGCCTGGACCGGCCTGTGGGTGTTCGACGACCTCGGTGGCGGTGGGTTGGGTCGGGCGTCGTTCGAGGCGGTGATGCGCGCCTGGATGGGGACGGGTCCGCGCACCCTGCTGACGCCCGCGCTGCTGACCATGTACGACGCACCGGATGAACCCACCCTGCATCACGCGTTCACGCGACGGTTCGACGCGCGTCCCGACACCGACCGCTGGCGCGCCGCGCGGCTGGTGCTCCAGATCGCCGAGCAGGGGGACCCGGTCGCCCGGGCGATCGTCGAACGGCAGGCTGCGGCGCTGGTCGGCTACGCGGGCTGGGTCGCCCGGGAGGTGGGTGCGGATCTGGCTGACGGCACCCTGCCGGTGCTGCTCAACGGCTCCGTCGTGACGTCCGAGCATCCGGCGATGCGGCAGGCCCTGCTCGCGGTCTTCGCCGAGCGGTACCCGGCGGCGGTCGTCTCGGTCTCCCGGGGGACCCCGCTCGCGGGTGCAGTGCTCGACGCGCTCGCGGCCGGTGGCGTCGTGCTGGACGACCAGCTTGTCGAACGGGTCGTCGGAACCGCCCACCCCGCCGACTTCCTCATCACCTGATCTACCCGCCGTGGGACCAAGGAGTGCTGTGAGCCTCGTCGATCTGCTGCCCGCTCTGACCCTCGCCGAGAAGGCGTCGTTGCTGTCCGGCGACGGCGACTGGTGGACCCAGGCCGTCCCGCGGCTCGGCCTGCCCGCGGTCGAGCTGGGCGACGGTCCGCACGGCCTGCGCACCGAGACCGGGGTGGACATGGTGTGGGTGCCGTCCACCTGCTTCCCGACGCTGTCGGCGCTCGCCGCGACCTGGGACCGTGACCTGGTCCGCGAGGTCGGCGCCGCGCTCGGGGCCGAGGCCGCCGCGATGGGCGTGCACCTGGTGCTCGGTCCGGGCGTGAACATCAAGCGGACGCCCCTGTGCGGCCGCAACTTCGAGTACCCGTCGGAGGACCCGTGGCTGACGGGCGACGTCGCGGTGGCCTACGTCACCGGGGTGCAGAGCGCGGGGGTGGGTGCCTGCGTCAAGCACTTCGCTGCGAACAACCAGGAGACCGAGCGCACCCGCATCTCGGTGGAGGTCGATGAGCGGACGTTGCGCGAGCTCTACCTGGTCGCGTTCGAGCGGGTCGTGCACGACGCGGAACCGTGGGCGCTCATGTGCTCCTACAACCGCATCGGCGGCACGTACGCCTCCGCGCACCGCTGGCTGCTCACCACCGTGCTCCGCGAGGAGTGGGGGTACGAGGGGGTCGTGGTCTCCGACTGGGACGCGGTGCATGACAAGGTGGCCACGGTCCGCGCCGGGCTCGACCTGGAGATGCCAGGGACGCAGGGACGCACCGATGCGCAGGTGGTGGCGGCCGTGCAGGCCGGCACGCTCGACGAGGCCGACGTCGACCGCGCCGCCCGTCGCGTGCTGCACCTGGTCGACCGTGCTCGGCCCGGGGCCGGCGTGGTGCGCGCCTCGGGGCACCGGCCCGGGGACGAGCTCACCGCCGACCAGCTCACGATGCTCGACGCGGACGCCCACCACGAGCTGGCACGACGGGCCGCGACCGCCTCGCTCACGCTGGTGCGCAACAGCGGTGTGCTGCCGCTCGACCCAGACGGTTCGGACCGGGTGGCGCTGATCGGCGGGTACGCCCGGCTGCCGCGGATCCAGGGCGGTGGTTCGGCCGGGGTGCGTCCCACTCGGGTCGACACGCCGCTGGAGGCGATGCGCGCCGCACTGGGCGACCGGCTCGACTTCGCCGAGGGGTACCCGGTCGGTGAGACCGACTACTACCAGGAGCAGGCGCCCGCCGCCTTGCCGTCGGCGGGCCAGCTGGCCGACGAGGCCGTCGCACTGGCCGCCCGCGCGGACGTCACCGTCGCCGTGGTCGGGCTGCCGTTGGCCGCCGACAGCGAGGCCGCCGACCGCAGCGACCTCGCACTGCCGGCCGACCAGGTGGCGCTGCTGACGCGACTGGCCGCGCTGGACGTGCCGCTGGTGGTGGTGGTGCAGGCCGGATCGGCCGTCACGATGGACCCGTGGCATGACGGAGCCGCTGCGGTGCTGCTCACCGGTCTGGCGGGCCAGGGGGTCGGCGGCGCGCTCGCCGACGTCCTGCTCGGTGCGGCCGATCCTGGTGGTCGACTCACCGAGACGTACCCGCTGGCGCTGGATGACACCCCGGGCGTGGTCGGCTTCCCGGGGGAGCGCGGCCACGTGGTCTACGGCGAGGGCGTCTTCGTGGGCTACCGCTGGTACGACGTGCTCGACCGAGCAGTCCGGTACCCGTTCGGGTACGGCCTGTCCTACACGAGCTTCGCCTACGACGATCTGCAGCTCGACGTGCTCGATGCGGCGGCCGGGCGTGTGCGATGCGCGGTCACGGTGACCAACATCGGGACGCGGCGAGGTTCGGACGTCGTCCAGGTGTACGTCGGTGACCCGTCGTCGGCCGTGCACCGGCCGGTCCGCGAGCTCAAGGGATACGCCAAGGTGGCGCTCGAGCCCGGCGGGAGCACGCGGGTGGCCGTCGACCTCACCGGCCGTGACTTCAGCTATGTCGACGCGGTCTGCGGCCGGTGGCGGCGCGAGGGCGGGCAGTTCGTGGTGTCGGTCGGCTCCTCGTCACGGGACCTGCGGGCGTCGGCCGTCATCGAGCTCCCGGACGACCCCGACCCCACGCTGCCGAGGCTGGTCCGCGACGATGCGGTGCCCACCGAGGCGGTGCCGTGGGCGGTCGGGACGGACGGTCCCGTGCGGGCCGGGGCTCCTGCGACGTGAGCGGATCGGTGCCGGTCGTCAGCTGCGGCGGCCTACGCTCCCACCGTGGTCCTTGCCCGTCGTGCCGGCGCCGATGAACGCCCGCACCGCATCGCCCGGCTGCGGGCGGACCGGCTGGCCGCCGGGCTGCCGCTGCTCGACCTGTCCGACTCCAACCCGACCCGGTACGGGCTCGGCGCTCCCGAGGCCCTGTCCGCGGTCGCCGCCGCGACTGTTCGCGCGAGCACCTACGACCCCGACCCGCGCGGTCCACTGCCCTCCCGGGAGGCCCTCGCGGCCCTCCGCGGTGGCCGGCCCGACGACTACTGGCTGACCGCCTCGACCTCCGAGGCGTACTCCTGGCTGCTCACCCTGCTTGCCGACCCCGGTGACCTCATCGCGGTGCCCGCGCCCGGCTACCCGCTGGTGGAACCGTTGGCCAGGTTCGCCGGGGTCGGGACAGTCAGCTATCCCGTGCACTACCTGCACCCGCACGGCTGGTGGATCGACCTCGAGCGGCTGGACGCCCTGGTGCAGGACCCCCGGGTGCGCGCCGTCGTGGTGGTGAGTCCGGGCAACCCGACGGGTGCCTACCTGCAGGCCGCCGAGCAGGACAGGGTCGTGGAGGCCTGCGCCCGGACCGGCACTGCGCTCATCGTGGACGAGGTGTTCGGGCCCTACGCCCTGGACGGGCGGCCGAGCTCGGCGGCCGCGACGTCCGGCTGCCTCACCTTCACCCTCGACGGGCTGTCGAAGCTGCTGTGCGCACCGCAGCTCAAGCTCGGTTGGCTGCGGGTGTCAGGGCCCGCGGCCCAGCTCGCGGAGGTGGGCCGTGCGCTGGACCAGGTGGCCGATGCGTTCCTGTCGGTCGGGGCACCCGTCGCCCTCGCGCTGCCTGAGCTGCTCGCGCTGGCACCGGGGTCGGTGGCGCGCACCCGGGAGCGGTTGAGGGTCAACCTCGCCACGGCCCGTCGGGTGCTCGACGAGCAGTACCGGGTGCGCAGGTGCGATGGGGGCTGGACCTTCCTGGTCGACGTGCCGCGCTACCTGGCCGATGACGACCTGGCCGCCGCCCTGCTCGACGCCGGGCTCTGGGCGCACCCCGGCTGGCTCTACGACCTGGACTCCCCGGGCGCTCTGGCACTGTCCCTGCTCCCGGAACCGGCGACGTTCGAGACCGGCTGCATGCGGCTGCGGGCGGCGGTCGACGCCCTCGCCTGACGGCACCCGACGCGCTGGGCGGGCGTCCGACCTGCGCCGCGGCGGAGCACCCCGCACGATGGGCGGGTGGAGATCTTCGACGTCATCGTCATCGGAGCCGGCGCGGTCGGCGAGAACGCGGCCGATCGTGCGGCTCGCACCGGGCTGACCGTCGCGCTCATCGAGGCCGAGCTGGTCGGCGGTGAGTGCTCGTACTGGGCGTGCATGCCGTCCAAGGCGCTGCTGCGTCCGGGTGCGGTCCTGGCGGACGCCCGGGACGCCGCGGGGGTGAGCGGCGCCACGATCGATCCCGCCGCGGTCTTCGCCCGTCGTGACGAGGTGACCGCGCACTGGCACGACGCCGGTCAGGCCGCGTGGGTGGCCGGTGCCGGACTGACCCTGGTGCGTGGCCGTGCCCGGTTCACCGCCCCGCGCACCCTCGTCGTGACGGCCGAGGGCAGCTCGCGTGAGCTGGTCGCCCGGCATGCGGTCGTGCTGGCGACAGGGTCGGTCCCGGTGCTGCCGGAGGTCCCGGGACTGACGGCGGCGCGGCCGTGGACCTCGCGCGAGGCGACCTCTGCCGACCATGTGCCCCGCCGGTTGGCCATCATCGGCGGCGGTGTGGTCGCCGTGGAGATGGCCGGTGCCTACGCCGCGCTCGGTGCGCAGGTGACCGTGCTGGTCAGGGGATCGAGGTTGTTGCCGAGGGCCGAGCCCTTCGCCGGGGAGGCCGTCGCGAGAGCCCTCGCCGAGGCGGGGGTCGAGCTGCTGCTGGACGCCCAGGCGGTGGCGGTGCAGCGGGATGGCGATGGTGTGCACCTGGTGCTGGACAGCGCCGGCGAGAACAACCGGCTGGACGTCGATGAGCTACTGGTGGCCGTGGGGCGTCGGCCCGCCGTTGACGGGCTGGGTCTGGAGGCAGCCGGGCTGGCCCCCGGGTCGCCGCTCCGGGTGGACGATGCGGGTCTCGTGCTGGCGGTGGACGGTGGCTGGCTGTTCGCCGTCGGTGACGTCTCAGGTCGCACGGCGACCACCCATCAGGGCAAGTACGACGCACGCGTGGTCGGTGATGTGGTGGCCGCGCGGTTCGGCACCGATGCCACGCGGGTTGCGGCCGAGGCCGCCGCGGGGGACTGGTCCCGCTACCGTGCGAGCGCCGACCACGGCGCCGTCCCGCAGGTGGTCTTCACCAGGCCCGAGGTCGCCTGGGTCGGTCGCACGTTGGCCCAGGCCCAGGACGAGGGGCTGGTCGCCCGCGCCGTCGACTACGACCTGGCGAACCTGGCGGGTGCCAGCGTCCTGTCACCGGTGTACGAGGGCCGCGCCCGGTTCGTCGTGGACGAGGAAGCGAAGGTGCTGCTCGGCGCGACGTTCGTCGGCCCCGGGGTCGCCGAGCTGCTGCACGCGGCCACGGTGGCGGTCGTCGGCCAGGTTCCGCTGGACCGGCTGTGGCACGCGGTGCCCGCCTACCCGACTCTCTCGGAGGTCTGGCTGCGATTCCTCGAGAACTACGGTCTGTAGACCGGGCCTGCCGACCCGGGTGGACCCGGGTCGGCAGGCATGACGGATGCGTCGGATCAGCTCGACAGCGTCGGGTCCGAGGACAGGACGAGACCGATCGCCGCATCGCCCTGCCGCACGGCCTGGGCGATGAGGGCGAAGTCGAAGGACTTGAACTCGGAGAACGTGAGCCCGTAGGTGCCTTCGAGCCCGACCTGGCAGAAGGGGCGCTCCGGGCACTCCGGCGGGCCGGCGAGCACGAGGGAGCCGCAGACGGCTGCGAGCTCGCTCAACGTGGACACGTCGTGCTCCTGGGCGAACTCGGTCGTGACCGCGAAGGCGTTCTGGTCCTGGGCCGCCGAGGGTTCGCCGAGGGCGATGCCCTGCTGCTGCGCGAGCGGAGCCAGCGCGGCAACCGTCGTGTCGACGTCGGGGTTCGCGATCGAGGCTGCGTCGGCACCGTTGACCTTGGCGTTCACGAAGTCGGCGAGGGTCGCGGCGTACTCGGGGACGACGGCGACCTGGCCGGAGACCAGGGCCGGATAGTAGGTCTCCCTGCTCCCGATCGTCTGCGTCGTGGCGTCGTAGCCCGCCGAGCGCAGCACGGCTGCGTAGATCTCGGCGAGGGTGGCGCTCTCGGAGAAGTTGGCGGCGCCGACCACGACGCTCACCCCGGCACCCGAGGAGGTGTCGGTGGCGGCCAGCCCGTTGTCCGTGACGAACGCCTCGGCAGCCTGCGTCGATGTCGAACGGTCGACGTCGACGGCCTTGTTCAGGGCGATCAGGCCGGTGGTGTCCAGCGTCTGGGACACGGTGTCGAGCAGGGTGACCGCACCCGGGTTCGCCTCGGCGAACGCGAGGTTGAGCGCGGGGATCACGTTGTCGGAGTTCTGCAGGTGCTTGTCATCGGTGAGCACGGTGAGCGAGTCGCCGGCCACGGGTGCGCAGACGGCCTGCCCGCCCGTCGCGGTGGCGGTCGACGCGGCCTGCCCGCCGCCGGAGCCCGGCGAGCCGCATGCAGCCAGCGCGAGCACTCCGGCCGCCATCGTGGCCGTCAGTGCCAGTCGTGAGGTGTGCATCGTGGAGTCCTTCGTTGTCGGTGGGGTGTTTCTCATCAGAACTGGTCAGCCATGGGTCGGCAACCGCTCGAGGGACGGGGCGGGGCCTTCCGGGCCTGGTGGTGGACGTCGTCGGCGGACGCGATCGCGCTGGTCGGGGTCCTGCGTACCGCGGCCCGAGCGGGCCAGCGACAGCAGCCCCGCGGGGGTCAGCGCGCGCTGCCCCAGCGCCAGCAGACCCTCGGCCACGAGGCACAGCGTCGCCACGAGGAACCCGCCCGCCACGACCTGGCCGTAGTGCAGCGTGCCGAAGCCGGTGACGATGATCGTGCCGAGGCTCCGGCCCCCGACCAGTGCTGCGAGCGGCACCGTGGCGACCACCTGCACCGCGGCGGTCCGCACACCGGCACCGATGACGGGCACGGCGAGCGGCAGCTCGACCGTCCACAGCCGGTGCCAGCGCGACATCCCCATACCGGTGGCTGCGTCGACGGCTTGGTGGTCCACGCCGGCCAGACCGTCGACCGCGCCGGTCAGCAGTGGCGGGAGCGCAAACACCGCACAGGCCAGGATGGTGGCGGTCGAGCCGAACAGGCCGCTGGCCGCGAGCAGCGTGAGCAGGGCCAGGGTCGGTAGTGCGCGCGTGGTGTTGGCGACGACCACGCCGAGCCGCGCCCCGCGCCCTCGCCGTCCGAGCCACAGTCCGAGCGGCAGTGCGACCAGGCAGGCCAGCGCGACCGCGATGACCGAGATCCAGAGGTGCGCCCAGGTCAGGGCGAGCACGCCGCTGGGCCCTGTCCAGTTCAGCGGGTCGTTGAGCCAGCGCACGGCCTCGGTGACGATGTCCACGTCAGCGCACCTGCCACGGCGTCGCGAGCCGTCCGGCCACAGCCAGCACCAGGTCGGCGACCAGCGCGAGGACCAGGCACAGCAGGGTCGCCGTCATGATCTCGGCGTGATAGTTCGACCGGAACCCGCGGAACAGCAGCTGGCCGAGCCCGCCGGCGCCGACCACAACACCGACCGTGGTGAGTGCGACGGTGCTCACCGTGGCCAGCCGGAGCGCGGAGACCATGGTGGGCAGCGCGAGCGGTAGCTCGACCTTCCACAGCATCGCGGTCGACGAGAAACCCATCCCGCGGGCCGCGTCCTTGACCGCCGGGTCGACCCCACCGAGCCCGACGAGCACACCGCGCACGAGCAGCAGCAGCGCGTAGAGCACGAGCCCGATGAGCACCGTCACCCGGCCGATCCCGGTGTACGGCGCGAGCACGGCGAACAGGGCCAGCGAGGGGATCGTGTAGAGCACACCGGCCGTCGAGAGCAGCGGACCGGCCAGCCGAGGACGCCGGTGAGCGAGCATCCCCAGCGGAAGCGCGACGGCCGCGGCGATCACGACCGCCTCGACCGTCAGACCCACGTGCTGACCGAGCGCGGCCAGCACATCACCGGCGTTGTCGCGCAGGTACTGCGCTGACAGCCAGGGGTTCGGCGGGACGTCGGCCATGGTCGCGGAGGCTAGACCCGGCCACTGACACGCGCCTGTCGGAGGTGGCGGATAGTGTCGGGCAGGTGACAGCGGCGATCGTCTATGAGCATGTGCGCAAGGAGTACGCCGGGCGTGCGGCGGTGGCAGACCTGTCCCTGGAGGTCCACGAGCACGAGCTCCTCGTCCTGGTCGGTGCCTCGGGCTGCGGCAAGTCGACGACGCTGCGGATGGCCAACCGCCTCGTCGAACCGACCTCGGGCCGCATCTGGCTGCAGGGCGAGGACGTGACGCACGTCGACCCCGTCGCGCTGCGCCGTCGGATCGGGTACGTGATCCAAGGCGTCGGTCTGTTCGCCCACCGCACGGTCGCGCAGAACGTCGCGACCATCCCCGGTCTGCTGGGCTGGGACCGGCGGCGTACGGCGGCCCGGGTCGACGAGCTGCTCGACCTGGTCGGGCTGGACCCCGAGGTCTACGCCCGGCGCTACCCGCACGAGCTGTCGGGGGGCGAGCGGCAGCGCATCGGGGTGGCGCGCGCGCTGGCGGCCGATCCGCCGGTGCTGCTCATGGACGAGCCGTTCGGCGCGGTCGACCCGGTCGGCCGCCAGCGTCTGCAGGACGAGTTCCTCGCGCTGCAGAAACGGCTCGGTACCACGGTGATGCTGGTCACGCACGATGTCGACGAGGCGGTGCGGATGGCGGACCGGGTCGCGGTGCTGTCGGCCGGCGCGTACGTCGAACAGCTCGCCGACCCGCTCACGATCGTCGCGCGCAGCGCGAGCGCGGTCGTCACCGATCTGGTGGCCCGCGGCAAGGTGGCCCGGTTGCTGGCACTCGGAAGCCTGGCGTCCGAGGATCTGCTCGACGTCGGCGAGGGCGGTGCGCAGTCGCCGACCGTGGTCCTGGGAGCCGAGCTGGGCGACGTCCTGGCGACCCTGCTCGAGGACGGCGGCGGGTCGGTCGTGGTCGTGGACCGCACTGGCGCACCGGTCGGGCGGGCCGATGCGGGGACCGTGCTGAGGGCGTTGCAGCGGCTCGCGCCGGCGAGCGTCGGTACGCTGCCGAGGTGACCGAACCCAGCACGCCCACCGCCCGTCTCGCCCTGGCGACCTGCGCCGAGCTCCCGCAGCTCGACACCCCGGACCAGGAGCTGCGTGCGGCGTTGGCCGATCGCGGTGTCCCGACGGACGTCGTGGTGTGGGACGACCCGACCATCGACTGGGCCACCTACGGCGATGTGCTCATCCGTTCGACCTGGGACTACACGTCGCGCCCGCAGCAGTTCGCCGACTGGACGCGGCGGGTCGAGCAGACCGGTGCGCTCCTCAACCCGGCCGATGTGGTGGCCTGGAACCTCGACAAGACCTACCTGCGCGATCTGGAGACGCGGGGGCTGCCGATCGTCCCGACGATCTGGCTCGACCCCGAGCGGAACCTCGACGCGCGCGGCATCCACACGCGCTTCCCCGCCTTCGGCGACTTCGTCATCAAACCGACGGTCTCGGCGGGCTCGCGGGACACCGGTCGGTACGACGCCTCCGTCACCCAGTCGCGGGCCCTGGCGATCACCCACACCAAGAACCTGCTCGCGGTCGGGCGCCACGTGATGGTGCAGCGCTACCTGAGCCAGGTCGACACGGTCGGCGAGACCGCACTGGTCTACGTCGACGGCCAGTTCAGCCATGCGGTCCGCAAGGGCGCGCTGCTGGACGGGCCGTACCGGGCCGACGAGACCCCGGGGGTGCTCTACCGCGAGGAGAAGATGGCTGCCCGTGAGCCGAGCCCCGCGGAGCGCGAGCTGGCCGACCGGGTCGTCGCCGAGCTCCCGCTGGTGTTCCCGAGCCTCGACAAGCCGCTGCTCTACACGCGCGTCGACCTGATCCCGGACGACCACGGCGCACCTGTGATCCTCGAGGTCGAGCTCATCGAGCCGTCGCTCTTCTTCGAGCACGCCCCCGGTTCGGTGGGGCGGTTCGCGGACGCCGTCGTCGCGCGCCTGTAGCGCGCCCGTCGCCGGGTCCACGGGCGGGTCGACGGGCGTCAGAGGCGCCCTGCGGAGCCGCTACACTTGTTCGTCGGCCCGCGTTCGCGCGGGTCATGGTGGCTATAGCTCAGTTGGTAGAGCACCTGGTTGTGGTCCAGGGGGTCGCGGGTTCAAGTCCCGTTAGCCACCCCATGCATGTCGGTCGATGACCGGCCGGAGCCCTTGCGCCGAGTGCGCCCGGTCTCCTGCGGCGCGGCTCCTCACGACGTGGCGAAGGAGAGCCCGGCGTCCTGGCCGTTCACGACCCGCCACTGACCGCCCGCGACCTGGTCGGAGGGCACCGCGACGCACACGTCCCCGGTGGCGGTGTCACCGTCGGCCCACAACGGTTCGGCCATGACCAGGGGTGTGGCCGTCGCGCAGGGTGTCCCGGACGAGCCGCTGTACTCGGTGCCATCGGCGGCCACGTACGAGTACGTCAACGACTGCCAGGCGGAGGTGCCCTCCGAAGCGAGGTCGCCGCCCTGAGCCGTGACGGCCGCCGCCGAGATGGTGAGCGAGAACGTCGCGACGACGAAGGTCTCGTCCTCGGCCGGTCGACGGTCCGCCGGGACGGCGGTCTCGGTGGGGACCGCGGAGTCGAGGTTGGTCGCGAGCAGCGCCACCGTCCAGGCCGACCCCTCGACGAGGATGTGCGACTGCCCCGGGTGCAGCGGATCGCTCGTCGTGCCGGCGACGGTGGGGGCCGGCGTCGCCACGACGGCGGTGCCGGCCAGGGCGTTGACCACGGCGTCGTCGGTCGAACCCCCGCTGCATCCCGCCAGGCCCAGGGCCAGGGCCATCAGCCCAAGGAGCGACAGGGCGATCGTTCGTCTCGTCTGCATCACGGTGCGGCCTCCTCTGCGTCCCGAGCACCGTATCGTCGCCGGCGCGGGCACCGTCCGTGCGGGCGAAGGCGGTTGCAGCCCCCGGTCGGAGCGCAGCCCCGGTCAGTGCGCGGCGTCGGTCCGTCCGGCGACCGAGGTGGCGACCACCTGGGCGGCGATCTTGCGCGCCGACGCCGAGTCGGGCCCCGGCGCGGCCGGCATCAGTGCGGCGCGGTAGTACCGCAGCTCGTCGATGGACTCGAGGATGTCGGCCAGCGCACGGTGGCCGCCGTGCTTCTCCGGCGAGGCGAAGTAGACGCGCGGGTACCAGCGCCGGGCGAGCTCCTTGATGCTCGAGACGTCGATGACGCGGTAGTGCAGGTGCCCGATGAGCTCGGGCATGTCGCGGTCGAGGAACGTCTTGTCGGTGCCGACCGAGTTCCCGGCCAGCGGCGCCTTGCGGGGCTCCGGCACCCACTGCCGGATGTAGGCCAGCGCCTGCGCCTGCGCGTCCGCGAGGGTCGTGCCGTCGGCGAGGGCGTCGAGCAGCCCTGAGCTGGTGTGCATCGTGCGGACGAAGTCGCCCATCTGGGTCAGCGCCTGCAGCGGCGGTGCGATGACGACGTCGACGCCGTCGCCCAGCACCCGCAGCTCGGAGTCGGTGACGACGACGGCAACCTCCACCAGGGCATCGGCGCCCAGGTCGAGGCCGGTCATCTCGCAGTCGATCCAGACGATGCGGTCGTTGCTGGACGGGTCGGCAGTGGTGGAGGACGTGGTGCTCATCGCGCCAGCCTAGTTCTCGGGATCGTCCGGGCCGGGCACCGAAGCGGCTGCCCAGGCGGCCGCCGGGACCACCACGAGCAGGATCCCGGCGATCGCGGCGGCTGTGGTCCAGCTCGTCCCGGCCCACCGCGCGACCAGCAGCCCTGCACCGGCCGAGGCGAGGGCGAGCGCGGCGCGCTCGACCCAGACCCGCAGCGGACCTGCGGGTTCGTCCACCGCTGCCGGCTCGTCGCGCGGCGGCTCCGCGGTCTCGGGCTGGGGGGAGGGGGCGGCTGCGGCGCGCATCGGCCCCGGCAGTGCGGGCAGGACGGGCGACGCCCCGGGCGGCCTGGGCGGGGCCAGCGGAGCGGGCAGCGGTGGCGGAGCCGGCGGGACCCGTGCAGCGGCCGTCCCTCGGGCCGGTGTCGGTCCGGCGACGGTACGCGGGGCCACGGTCCGGTCGTCGGCCACGGTGGGACCGGGCGCCGGCGGTCGCTCGTCGTCGGGCGGTGGCGTGACCGGGCCGGACGCCGAATGGCGTCCCACTAGCGCCTGCCGCCCACGAGCCGTGTCACGACGAGCATCGTGCCACCGCGCGTGGATGCGCGAAGCGCGGGCCGCCCACCGGGGGCGACCCGCGCTTCGCAGGGTTCGTCGGGGCCGTCACAGGGGCCGACGGTCCGGCGGGCGGCTCGGGGCGCGGCGTTCGCGCTCCGAGGTTCGGCGTACTCGGTCGAGGGAGGTGCGGTCGACCCGCTCCGTGTGTTCGAGCCGGGCGAGGTCGATCGTCATCATGGGGTTCATCTCGGCCCTCCAGGGCATGGCGGACGGGGCCCCGACGAGGGCCGAGTCGTTGGTGTGGTGTGCACCAGCACAGCAGAGGGCAGTGGCGTACGTCACGTCATTTTCGGGTGCTGAGGGCAGGGCACGACGGCCGGATGAGCGCCGGCGTGGCCGGAGCCAGAAGGGTGCCCCCGGGCGGACTCGAACCGCCAACCTGCGGATTAGAAGGCCGTTGCTCTATCCGTTGAGCTACGGGGGCCGGTGATCGAACGGGCGCCGCTGGGCGCTGTGCCAGCGTAGTGTCCCGCGTGGCGGGTCGCCGTGAACCGGCGAGACCGGGACAATGTGCCCAGGTGCGGGACCGGGGTGCTGGACGTCGGGTGCACGAAGGAGCGGAGCGCGCGTGGCTGACGGTGCCGACGACCCACGTCGGATGCTCGCCAGACCCCTGGCCGCTGCATCCCTGCTCGAGGCTGTGCGCGATCTTCGTCGCGACGCCGAGCGGACCAGGTTCCCGTTGCACCTGCCGGGCTCCGCATCGGCCGCAGCCTCACGTGCGCGGCTGGTCGACCAGCTCGGCGAGCACCTCATCCCGCGTCTGACGGAGCTGTCGGCACCGGCGGTCGTGGTGGTGGCCGGGTCGACGGGCGCCGGTAAGTCGACGTTGGTGAACTCGCTGGTGGGGGCCGAGGTGTCGGCGGCCGGGGTGCTGCGGCCCACCACACGTCAGGCCGTCCTCGTGCACCACCCGGACGATGCCGAGCTGCTCGGCCACCACCCCGTGATGGAGGCCGTCGTCGTGGTCGCGCACGAGGCGGTGCCGCGTGGCATCGCGCTCCTGGACGCCCCTGACCTGGACTCGGTCGTCGAGGAGAACCGGGAGTGGGCGCACCGGCTGCTGGAGTCCGCCGATCTGTGGCTGTTCGTCACCACGGCGACCAGGTACGGCGACGCGCTGCCGTGGCAGGTGCTCGGTGCGGCGGCGGAACGTGGCACGACGGTGGCGATGGTGCTCAACCGGGTGCCCGCGGCCTCGCTCCCGAAGGTGCGGCGTGACCTTCTCGAACGGATGCGTGAGCGCGGTCTCGTCGATGCGCCGCTGTTCGCGGTCCCCGATGCGGGACCGCACTCCGGGCTGCTCGCCCCCGGTGCCGTGGCGCCGATCACCCGGTGGATGTCGACGCTGGCCGGGCCGGACCGCGCCCGTACGGTCGTCGCCCGCACGCTGCACGGTGCCCTCGAGGCGCTGCGGGGCTGGGTCGACGAGCTGGCCGAGGCCGTCCAGGACCAGGCGGACGCTGCGCAGGAGATCGATGTCGCGATCACCGCGGCCCTGACCCCGGTGCGGGTGGCGGCTGTTGACCAGGTGCGGGCGGGACGGGTGGCCGATGGCGGTGTCCGGGCGCGTTGGCTCGAGCTCACGGCACGCGGAGGTGCACTGGCCCGGCCGGTCTCGGGACGTGGGGCCGTGCGCGGTTCGGCCCGGGACGGCCGCAGTCGCGCGGCCGCTGTGCGTCCGTTGCTCGAGGACCTCGAGGCGGGGGTGACGCTCACGTTGCTGGTCGCCGGTGAGCGGGCGCGTGAAGCCGTGCTCCGGGCGTTGAGCAGTGCCGATGCGCCGCGTGGTGCCGGTGCGCTGCTCGCGGTGGCTCCGACCCAGGTCGGCGAGAGCCTGCGTGCGGGGGCGGCAGCGCAGTCCGCCGCGGACTGGACATCGGGCGGTCTGCGGTTGGCCCGTGCCCTGCTGGAGGGCGTGGGCGACGATCGCCTGCCGGCCCTGCTGGACGACCGTCGCCGCGCCGCGCTGGCCAGGTCGGTGGGCGTCGAGACCGTCGCGGCCGTGGCGCTTGCGGGGGCATCCGGGGTCGTCGCGGCCGAGCGTCTGGCCGGTGCCCTGCTGGGTGCCGCGGGTGCCGGCCTGGTGGTCCGGCTGCGCGACGACCTGGCCGACCGGGTGGGTGCCCAGATCGACGCCGAGTCCGGTGTCGCCGATCCGGTGCTCGCCGACCCTGACCTCGCGGCGGATGCGGCATCGCGCCTGCGTCTGCGCCTGGCCGTGCTCAAGGAGCTGACATGACCTCACAGGTCGGGCGCGCCGACGACACATCCGATCCGGCCACCGGTGCGGCCCTTCCTGGGCAGGTGCGGCCGGAGCCCGTCGGCGGGACCGTGGGGGTTCTGCACGGCGCGGTGACCGCGGAGATCTCGCGGCGGGTGCGTGACCTGCAGGTGGCGCTGGAGCAGGCGCGGGATGTGATCGACCCGGTGGTCACGGCGAAGGCGGACGCGGCGCTCGCCCGGATCACCGACCGGCTCGCCCTGGGGGTCGACCGCACGGTCGTGGCGATCGTCGGTGGGACCGGCTCCGGGAAGTCGAGTCTCTTCAACGCCGTCACGCGGCTCCAGTTCGCCGATGTCGGGGACACCCGGCCCACCACCGCACTTCCCTCGGCCTGCGTGTGGGGCCCCGACGGCGATGCCCTGCTCGACTGGTTGGGCGTGGACCGGCACCGACGCATCCAGCGCGAGAGCCTGCTGGACGGCGACGAGGAGGCCTCGTTGGCCGGGCTGGTCCTGCTGGACCTTCCGGACCATGACTCGGTGGAGGCGACCCACCGTGAGGTGGTCGACCGGGTGCTTCCCTACGCGGACCTCGTGCTGTGGGTCGTCGACCCGCAGAAGTACGCCGACGATGCGTTGCACACCGGGTACCTGCGGGATCTCGTCGGCCATGAGGAGTCCACCGTGGTGGTCCTCAACCAGGTGGACACGGTTCCGGTCGACCAGCGTGACGCGCTGGTCGAGGACCTGGCCCGGCTGCTGGCGGAGGACGGGCTGGTCGAGGTGCCGCTCCTGGGTGCCTCGGCGGTCACCGGTGAGGGTGTGGTCGAGCTCCGTGAACGGCTCGAACAGGTGGTGGCGAGGCGTTCCTCCGCGGCCACGCATGCGGCCGCTGAGGTTCGTGACGTCGCAGCCACGGTGGTCGCCTCGCTCGGCCCGTCGGTCCGGCCTCCGGATGATGACGACGTGTCCGCGGTGGTGGACACGCTGGCCGGGGCCGCCGGGCTGCGGGCCGTGAGTGATGCGGTGGTGGCCGCCCTGCGCAGCGGGACGGCGCTGCCCGACGGGTTCGGGAGCGTGCACGACGACGGCGCCGAGCTGGCCCGTTCGCAGTGGCTGACCCGGACGACGGGTGACCTGCTGCCCGCGTGGGCCGATGAGGTGACGGGGCGGGTCGCGACCCCGGCCGAGCTGCGGATGGCGGTGGCCGAGGCGCTGTCGGCCGTGACGCTCGGGGTGCGCCGGAACCGTGCGGCGCGGGCCGCGTGGTGGGCGGGGTTCGGGCTCATGGTGCTGGCGGTCGCCGGCGCGGGTGTGGCCTACGCCGCGGTGGGGTTCGAACGGTTGCCGGTCTGGGCCCTGCCCGCCGCGGCGGGTGCGGTGGTGCTCGGCGCGCTGGTGATGGTGGCCGGGACGGTGGGCCGACGGGTCGACGCCCGGCGTCAGGCGGAGCGGGTTGGACGTGAGGGCCGCGCGGTGATCGACGCCGTCGCGAGGGCGCGGCTGGCCGATCCGACGACGGATGTGTTGGCCCGGCACGCCCGGCTGCGCGGTCTGGTCGAGGCGACGCGGGTCGGCGACTGACACCAGCGGTCCCCAGCCGCCCGCCGAGCCCGTCGGTCCACGCGAACGGCGGGACCCCGGCCGGGCGGGGCGTCGGGCGCATGACCCTGTCCGTGAGCGCCCCGGTCCCACGGGGCGACTGTGCGAACAGGAGTCACGATGAACACCAACGAACCGAACCTCGTCCTGCGTGGGCGGGTGGCAACCGGGCTCAGCTACCGGGGTGAGCGGGACGGGCGGGCCTCGTTCGTCAGCTTCCGGCTCGCCGTGACCCCGAGCCGACGCGGTGCCGACAACGCCTGGAGCGACGGCGTGACCCAGTGGTACACGGTCAAGGCGTGGCGGGCGACGGCTGACAACGCGGCGCGCTCGCTGCGCAAGGGGGACCCGGTGGTGGTGTCCGGCCGGTTGTCGGCGCAGGAGTGGACCGCGGCCGACGGGACCGCGATGACCGATCTGGCGATCGCGGCCGAGACGCTCCGGCACGATCTGCGCTACGGCCAGACCCACTTCACCCGACCGGTCGCGGATGCATCGCCCACCGATGTCACGGTGCTGGTCGAGGCACCGGAGGCCGGGCCGGTGGGTCGTGAGGATTCCCCCGAACCCGAACCGATGGGCCCCGATCAGGCGTCCGAGATCGAGGAGTACCCGGTGGCGCTCGCCGGGTGAGGCGGGGCCCCGCACTGACTGCCGACAGGTCATCGCCTAGGCTGGGCGGCGCAAACACCGGCGGTGGCGCTGGTCCCGGAACCTCGACGAACCGGGCCCGGCGCCGCCCGCGCGCGGTCACCGTCCTGGTGGTCGGCACGAAGAGGCGAAGCGGACAGGCAGGCTGTGGCTGAGTTCATCTACACCATGTACAAGGCGCGCAAGGCGCACGGGGACAAGGTCATCCTCGACGACGTCTCGCTCAACTTCCTGCCCGG
>JAKLPK010000223.1 GCA_022013895.1 Cellulomonas sp.
CACAGTTCGGTTCGTTTTAATTAAGCAGGCATTTGCTGAGCTGGACGACCCAGCCAAGCGAAAGAAATACGATGCCTTCCTAAGACATCAACTCGATCACGCAAGGCTACTGGTAGCGATTGGTTCGGAACGCCAGAGGCAACAGATTGAAAAATCAAACCCACAGGTGAATTCTGCGCTGATCAACTTTATCAATCAGAGAGCCAACACCCGCTTTAAACGTATTTCTTTGGTGCTATTTCCTTTCGTTGGCTCCGTGGCATTGTTCAGGCTAGCGCAGGATTTAGATCACTACAGTTGGGAGCCTTCTTTGTCATTCTTTCTGTTCTCTATGGCCTCGGTCCTTTGCCTCCTCGTCGCATTTACAAGTCTCGGCGATTGGCTGGCGGGTAATCGATGAGCATTCATTGTGTAACGAAATGACGCCCAACCCATCATTCCAGCTTTTTGACGGTCAGCTGGAATTCAAACGTTAGTCTGAGAGTGTTGTTTTGTGAAATAGTTGAGGGGGCGTATGAACGATTTGCTGGGGATCGGAAAAGGTACTGATAAGCTTCTAGACGTAATTAGTAAAGCCTGTGGCGTTGTTTATAAACCTGTGGCGCAAAGAAAAGAGGCAGACGCTGAAGCATATAGGCTTAAGGCTGTTGGCCATGCAAAAGCAGAGTCAAAGGCCAATGAACTCGTCACCGTTGCACAGGCAAAAGCCGAAGTCCGACTAATTGAGGCAGAAGCCCAGGCGACTTTAGCTGAAAGAGCACGGATGAGAGCAGAACATAGGGAGGCGCAGAAACAGAGTAATTTAGAAAATGCTTTTCAGTTTGCCGCAATGCACATGGAGGACGAAGTTTCTCAAGACCAGGTCGATCCAGATTGGATAGATATTTGGACTGAGCATGCCCAGCACGTCTCATCAGAATTCATGCAAGAAATTTGGGGTCGAGTACTGGCCGGGGAGGTTGCCCACCCCGGATCCGCCATAGAGGGTCGAGTCGGTGTTGAGGGCCTCGCGCCACCGACCGCCGTGCGGCAAGGGGATCCGGTAGCCCTCGTGCGGGATGCCGGAGAAGTTCACGACCACGGCGACGACCGGGGTGTCTTCACCCTTGCGCAGGTACGCGAGGGTGTTCCCGTCTGCGTCGTCGGAGTCGAGCCACTCAAACCCGTCCGGGGTGTGGTCCTTCTGCCACAGCGCCGGCGTCGCGCGGTAGACGGCGTTGAGATCGCGGACGCAGTCGCGGACGCCGGCGTGCCCGGGGTCGTCGAGGGTGAACCAGTCGAGCTCGTGCTGCTCCGTCCATTCGCCGCCCTGCGCGTACTCGTTGCCCATGAAGGTCAGCTGCTTGCCGGGGTGGGTCCACTGGTAGAGGAACAGTGCGCGGCAGCCGGCGAGGCGCTGCCAGTGATCACCGGGCATGCGGCCGTAGAGCGAGCCCTTGCCGTGCACGACTTCGTCGTGGGAGAGCGGCAGCACGAACTGTTCCGAGTAGGCGTAGACCATCGAGAACGTGATCTCGCTGTGGTGGTAACGCCGGTTGACGGGCGATTCCTGCAGGTAACGCAGGGTGTCGTTCATCCAACCCATGTTCCATTTGAGCCCGAAGCCCAGCCCGTCGACCGAGGTCGGCTGCGTGACCCCGGGGAAGGCTGTCGACTCCTCGGCGATCATGAGCACGCCGGGGCTGCGGCGGTACGACGTCGCGTTGGCCTCCTGCAGGAAGGAGATTGCCTCGAGGTTCTCGCGTCCGCCGAACTGGTTCGGACGCCACTGTCCGTGCTCGCGTGAGTAGTCCAGGTAGAGCATCGAGGCGACTGCGTCGACCCGCAGTCCGTCGACGTGGAACTCTTCCAGCCAGAACGTGGCGTTCGCTACCAGGAAGTTGCGGACCTCGCGGCGCCCGAAGTTGAAGACGTAGGTGCCCCAGTCCATGTGCTCGCCGCGCAGCGGGTCCGGGTCCTCGTAGAGCGGGCTGCCGTCGAAGCGGCCGAGCGCCCACTCGTCCTTCGGGAAGTGCGCCGGGACCCAGTCGACGATGACGCCGATGCCGGCGTTGTGCAGGCTGTCGACAAGGAACCGGAAGTCGTCCGGGCTGCCGAAACGCGAGGTCGGCGCGAAGTAGGAGGTCACCTGATAACCCCAGGAGCCGCCGAAGGGGTGCTCGGCGACCGGCATCAGCTCGACGTGCGTGAAACCCATCCCGACCACGTAGTCGGTGAGCTCGGTCGCCAGTGCGCGGTAGTCACGGCCCCAGCGCCACGAACCGAGGTGGACCTCGTAGGCCGAGAACGGGCCGTTGTGCGGGTCCTTCGCCGCCCGCGCGGTCATCCAACGGTCGTCGTTCCAGGTGTACTGCTCCTCGACGACGACGGAGGCCGTGGCTGGGGGGACCTCCGTGCCGCGTGCCATGGGGTCGGCCTTCTGTCGCCAGGCGCCGTCGGCGCCGAGGATCTCGAACTTGTACCGGGCGCCGGCCGCGACCTCGGGGATGTACAGCTCCCAGACGCCGGATGAGCCGAGCGACCGCATCGCGTGGGTGCGACCGTCCCAGAAGTTGAAGTCGCCGATCACCCGCACGGCGCGCGCGGTCGGCGCCCAGACGGCGAACGCTGTTCCCTCGACGGCACCGAGCTGCGACGGGAACCGCTTCACGTTCGCTCCGAGGACGGTCCAGAGCTGTTCGTGCCTGCCTTCCCCGATCAGGTGGAGGTCGACCTCCCCGACGGTGGGCAGAAACCGGTACGGGTCATCGAACGTCGTGGTCTGCCCGTCGTAGACCACCTCGACGCGGTAGTCCGGGATCGTCGCGCTTGTGGGAAGGGTGGCGACGAACACGCCGTCGAGCTCGTGGACCGCGGGGGTGCGTCCCGAGGCCGTCAGGATGGTGACCCGGTCGGCGCCGGGCCGCAACACCCGGATGGAGACACCGTCCGTCCCGGGATGCGCACCGAGCACGCCGTGCGGATCGAACCAGACGCCGTGGGCGACGGCTCGCAGGGTGTCGTCGTCGACGGGGACCGGAAGCGTCGTTGGCGTGGTCATGGTGGTAGCCAACCACGGACGATCGGGCTGCGCAGGCGGCGACCCGCAGGTCAGTCGACGGTCAGACGATCGAGGCCCGCCAGCGGGATGGGCAGCCAGTGCGGACGGTGCCTGGCTTCGTAGACGGCCTCGTACAGGGTCTTGTCGAGCTCCTGCGCGCGCAGCAGCAGGGCCTGGGCGCCCGAGCCCGGCGCCGATGCCTCGTAGGCGGTGAGGAACGCGGTGCGGGCCTCGGGCACCCACCGGCCCGCCGCGGTGACGTCGAGCCCGCCCACGGCCGCGGCGTAGTCGAAGCTGCGCAGCACCCCGGCGACGTCACGTACCGCCAGGTCGGGGCGGGTGCGGTCGGCGAGCGGTGCGAGCGGTTCGCCCTCGAAGTCCGTGACGTACCAGCGTCCGGCGCTGCGCAACACCTGACCCAGGTGCAGGTCGCCGTGCACCCGCTGCCGGGCGGGAACGAAGGGGAGCGCTCGGACCGCAGCCAGGACGGACTCGACGGCCGGCTGGTAGCCGATGAGCGCCGGGACGGCCTCCGCGGCCCAGGCGAACCTGGTCGCCACGGCGTCCGCGACGGCGGCGGGGCCGCGACCGGGATCGTCGTCCTGGAAGGTGCCGTACGCGCGGATCAGCGCAGCGTGCATCGACGCGACGACCGTCCCGAGCTCGGCGGCCAGCGGTGCGAAGGAGACCGCTCGACGAGCGTGGTCGCAGGCGAGCTCGAAGCCGTCGGCGGCGTCCGGGACGAATGCTGACAGCGCCCCGAGGTAGCCGGTCTCGGGCAGCCCCCCGGGTTCGGTCCAGGTGGCGGTGAGCCAGCCGAGCGGCGCGGGGACGGCGTCCCAGCCGACCTCGACGAGGCGGCGCGGGACGTCGACGTCGGGGTTCTCCCCGCCGGTCAGGGCGCGGAGGATCTTCAGGATCGCGACGGGTCCGGTGTCCGCGGACAGCACGACCGAGGTGTTCGACTGCTCACCGGTCAGCACCCGGCCCGAGGTGGGCAGGAGCTGGGCACGGGCCTCGGACGCGTCGGCGGGTCCGTCGGCGGCGGTGAGCCAGGCCGTGAGGAAGTCTGCGTGCCCGGCGCCGTCGAGGACCCGCAGGCCGTCCACCGTGCCGATCAGCACATCGGTGGGATCGGTGGCCGTCGTCAGCACCAGCGGTACCTGCAGCACTGTGCGGAGCGCGCCGCCGCGCACCGACAGCAGTAGCACGCGGACCAGGGAGCGTCGCGACGGCAGATCCAGCGAACCGACGATGCCCAGCTCGACGTCGACGTCCTTGACCGGGAACCACCGGCGGCCCAGGAGCCACGGCCGGAGCACGGCGAGGAGCCGGGCATCCAGCAGATCGGCCCCTGCGGCCGTCAAGGTCACGGACGAACCACCTCGAGCCAGAAGAACTCCCGGGAACCGAAGGTGAACCGGACGGTGGAGTCGGCGCCGACCACGGCCAGCGTCGCCCCACCGAACACGTCCTGCAGCTCGACACCGGCCAGGCCCGGAAGCCGCAGCGTGGTCGCGCGAGCAGTCGAGGCGAGGTTCGCCGCCACCAGCAGCGTCTCGTGACCGTCGTCGCGCAGGAACGCCAGCACCGCGTCGTTGTCGCCCCTGACCACGGTGAACCGGCCCGAGCCGAGCGCCGGGTGGGCGCGCCGGGTCGTGAGCATGCCGTGCACCCAGTGGAGCAGCGACGCCGGCTGGGCGAGCTGCGACTCGACGTTGACGTTGCCGTAGTGGTGGACGAGGGACTGCACGAGCGGCAGGTAGAGCTTGCCCGGGTCGGCAGTCGAGAAGCCCGCGTTGCGGTCCGGCGTCCACTGCATCGGGGTACGGACCGCATCACGGTCGGGCAGCCAGATGTTGTCGCCCATGCCGATCTCGTCGCCGTAGTACAGGCAGGGGCTGCCGGGCAGCGAGAGCAGCAGGGCGTGCGCGAGCTCGATCTCCTTGCGGCTGTTGTCCAGCAGCGGGGCGAGCCGGCGGCGGATGCCGACGTTGGCGCGCATCCGGGAGTCCGGGGCGTACCAGCCGTACATGGAGGCGCGTTCCTCGGTGGAGACCATCTCGAGGGTCAGCTCGTCGTGGTTGCGCAGGAAGGTGCTCCACTGACCACCGGCCGGGATGGCCGGGGTGTCGGCGAGGATCTCCACGATGGCCGACGCCCGCTGGTCACGCAGCCCGTAGTAGATGCGTGGCATCACCGGGAAGTGGAAGCACATGTGGCACTCGGGCTCCTCCTCGGTGCCGAAGTAGTGCACCACGTCCTCGGGCCACTGGTTCGCCTCGGCCAGCATGATCCGACCCGGGAACTCGTCGTCGATCATCGCGCGGACCTTGCGCAGGAACGCGTGCGTCTCGGGGAGGTTCTCGCAGTTGGTGCCCTCGGCCTCGTACAGGTAGGGGACCGCGTCGAGACGGAAGCCGTCGACGCCGACCCCGAGCCAGAACCGTGCGACGTCGAGCATCGCGTCGACGACCTTCGGGTTGTCGAAGTTGAGGTCCGGCTGGTGGCTGAAGAACCGGTGCCAGAAGAACTGCCGGCGCACGGGGTCGAAGGTCCAGTTGGAGGTCTCGGTGTCGACGAAGATGATCCGGGCGTCGGGGTAGCGGGTGCTCTCGTCGCTCCAGACGTAGAATTCGCCGTACGGGCCCTCGGGGTCCGAACGCGAGGACTGGAACCACGGGTGCTGGTCGGACGTGTGGTTCATCACCAGGTCGACCACGACGCGGATACCGCGCAGGTGAGCCTGCTCGACGAGGGTCCGGAAGTCGGCGAGGGTGCCGTACTGCGAGGCCACGGCGGTGTAGTCAGCAACGTCGTACCCGCCGTCGCGCAGCGGGGAGGGGTAGAACGGCGGCAGCCACAGGCAGTCGATCCCCAACCACTGCAGGTAGTCCAGGCGTGCGATGAGGCCCTCGAGGTTGCCGCTGCCGCTGCCGGTGGAGTCGGAGAAGGCACGCAGCATGACCTCGTAGAACACCGCGGTGCGGTACCACTGCGGATCGTCCGACAACCCCTCCGAGGCCGGCGTGGGCACCTCCGGCTGGCGTCGCGGAGGAAGGCCGTGCAGCGCCAGCGCAGCCGTGTTGGGCGGCGGTTCCGGGTGCGCGAGTCGGGCCGTGGCCCGGGCGGCAGCCTCGCCGGTCGGAGGGGTGATGGACGTGCTCATACCTCACCCATCGACATGACATGGGCACAGCTGACCTGCGGCACCAGACGAACAAAGGTGTCGGCCGCCCACGGGTGCACCTGGCCGCTCAGCTCGTCGTGCGCGAGCAGGGGACGATCGACCGGCAGGCCCACGGCCGCCAGGTCCAGGTGCACCCAGCCCTCCTGCGTGTTCCACGGGTCGAGGTTGACGATCGTGACCACGACATCGGCCGTACCGGTGGGCGAGTGCTCGGCGGCCAGGTGGCGGGAGAAGCAGACCAACGAGTCGTTCCCGGTGGCATGCACCCGCACGTTCTGCAGCTGGCGGACGGCGGGATGCGCCCGCCTGATCGCGTTGAGCGTGCCCAGCAGCGTCGAGATGCCGAGCGGCTGCGCGGCGGCGTAGTCGCGCGGGCGGAACTCGTACTTCTCGTTGTCGATCTGCTCCTCGACGCCCGGTCGGGGCACGTTCTCCACCAGCTCGTAGCCGGAGTAGACCCCCCAGGTCGGTGCTCCGAGAGCGGCGAGCACGGCACGGACGGCGAACGCGCCGCGCCCCCCGGCCTGCAGGTACGGCGGCAGGATGTCGTGCGTGGTGGGCCAGAACGCGGGGCGCATCCAGGGCGCCTCGTCGCCGCCGACGCGAGCCAGGTACTCCTCGAGCTCGGCCTTGGTGTTGCGCCACGTGAAGTACGTGTACGACTGGTGGAACCCGGCCTTGCCGAGCCCGAGCATGATCGCGGGGCGGGTGAAGGCCTCCGACAGGAAGATCACCTCGGGGTGGGTCGACCGCACGTCGGCGAGCAGCCGCTGCCAGAAGGGCAGCGGTTTCGTGTGCGGGTTGTCGACCCGGAAGATCGTCACGCCATGGTCGATCCAGACCTGAACCACGCGCCGGATCTCGGCGTAGAGGCCCTCGGGGTCCTCGTCGAAGGTGAGCGGGTAGATGTCCTGGTACTTCTTCGGCGGGTTCTCCGCGTAGGCGATCGAACCGTCGGGCCGGTGGACGAACCACTGCGGGTGCTCGGTGACCCACGGGTGGTCGGGGGAGCACTGCAGCGCCAGGTCGAGCGCGATCTCCAGACCCAGACCGCGGGCAGCGGCCACGAACGCGTCGAAGTCGTCGAACGTGCCCAGCGAGGGTTCGACCGCATCGTGCCCGCCGGCCGGCGAACCGATCGCGTACGGCGAGCCCGGATCGGCCGGTGTGGCGTCGAGGGTGTTGTTGCGACCCTTGCGGAACGTGGTGCCGATCGGGTGGATCGGCGTCAGGTAGACCACGTCGAAGCCCATCGAGGCGATCCTGGGCAGATCGGTGGCCGCGGTCGTGAACGTGCCGGAGACCCAGGTGCCGGTCTCCCGGTCGAGGTAGGCGCCCACCGAGCGGGGGAACATCTCGTACCAGGCGCCGGTCAGCGCCAGCGGGCGGTGGACCTGCAGCGGGTAGGCCGGCGACGGGGAGAGCAGATCGCGCAGCGGGTGACGGGACAGCGCCTCACGCACGGGTTCGCCGAGTCCCACCGCCAGCCGGTCGACGGGGTCCTGCGTCGTGTCTCGCAGCACCTGGGCAGCCGCCCGCAGCACGGCAGCGGCCGTGGGGTCGGGTGGGTCCTGGCGGCGGCGGTCGGCGGCCCGCGTGAGGACCTGGGCACCCTGTTCGAGGGTGAGCTCCGGGTCGATCCCCGCCGGCACCTTGATCGCGGCGTCGTGCGCCCAGGTCCCGTACGGGTCGGACCACGCCTCGACGACGAACGTCCAGTCACCCGGTTCGTCGGGCACGACGAGCGCCTCGTAGCGGTCCAGGCCGGGCTGCACCTCGTGCATCGCCGCGCGGTAGCCGATCGAGCCGTCAGGGCGCAGCAGCACGGCGTGCGCGCCGTACGCGTCGTGCCCCTCGCGGAACACGGTGGCGCGGATCGGGATGGCCTCGCCGACCGTGGCCTTGGCGGGGAACCGTCCGGCCTCGGCGACGGGGAAGACATCGAGGACCGGGATTCGTCCGATGGGTTCGACGGCGGCGGTCGGCCGCATGGCGCTCCGACCGGTGCCACCGGTCGTCCGCGCCCGGGGCGGGGGGGTGCTGCTCACTGTCCGAACCTAGCCGTCGCCAGGTCGGATGGGCATCTGCAGATCACCGCGTGACATACACGCGCATGCTCAGGGGCTCCATCGTGATCGTCGTGCCGCCCGGGAGATGGAGGGCGCCGCCGATCGCTGCCTCGCGCTGGTCCTCCGGGTGTTCCCAGACCGAGTCCCACACGAGCAGCCAGGGAGCCGAGTCGGCCGCGACGAGCGTCACCGGTTCCGCATCGAGGGAGCCGTTCACGACCACCATGACGACGTCACGCGCCGGTGGTGGTGCGGCACGCACCATCTGGAACGTGCGGATCGACGGGTCGTGCCAGCGGGCGTGGTCGAACGCGGTGCCGGACTGGTCGTACCAGCCGAGGTCGGGGCGTTCGCCTTCGGCGACCGGCAACCCGGTGTAGAACACCTCGGTCCGCAGAGCAGGGTGCTCGCGACGCAGCGTCACGAGGTAGGCGCAGGTCGCCAGCAGATCGGCTCGCCACGGTGAGCGATCCCACCGGACCCAGGACAGCTCTGAATCATGGCAGTAGGCGTTGTTGTTGCCCCGTTGGGTCCGGCCGAGCTCGTCACCGGCGGTGATCATCGGGGTGCCGGCCGCCAGGACGAGGGTGGCGAACAGGTTGCGGATCGACCGCCGGCGCAGCGGCATGAGGTCGGCGCCGGGCGAGTCGGCCTCCACCGGGCCCTCCACCCCGTGGTTCCACGACCGGTTGTCGTCCGTCCCGTCACGGTTGTGCTCACCGTTGGCCGAGTTGTGCTTGTGGTCGTAGGCCACCAGATCGGCGAGCGTGAAACCGTCGTGCGCGGTGATGAAGTTCACCGAGGCCTGCGGGCCCCGGATCAGCGGCGGGCTGCCCTGGCCGAACAGGTCGACCGAGCCGGCGAGCCGGGTCGCCAGGTCGCGGACCCGGTGCCCGGGCAGGCCGTGCGCGGCCCGTCCGGGGTCGGCCAGCCAGAACGAGCGCACGGCGTTGCGGAAGCGGTCGTTCCACTCGGCGAACGGCAGGGCGAACTGACCGGTCCGCCAGCCACCCGGACCCACGTCCCACGGTTCGGCGATCAGCTTCAGGACGTGCAGCGACGGGTCCGTGGTGGCCCCGACCAGGACCGGGTGGTCCGGGCTGAACCCGCCGACGGTGCGACCGAGCGTGACCGCGAGGTCGAACCGGAAGCCGTCGACGCCGACGACGTCGGCCCAGTAGCGCAGGGAGTCCATCGTCATTCGCACCACCTCGGTGCGGCGGAAGTCCAGCGTGTTGCCGGTCCCGGTCACATCGGCGTAAGTGGCCGGGACGTTGCCGTCATGGGCGTAGTAGATCGCGTTGTCCAGACCGCGCCAGGACAGGTGCTGACCGTCCACGCCACCCTCGGCGGTGTGGTTGTAGACGACGTCGAGCAGGACCTCCAGACCGGCCGCATGCAGGGTGTGCACCGTGGTGCGCAGCTCGGCGAGCACGGCCGCGGGGCCAGCGGAACGCGCCGCGGCCGTCGCATAGGCGGCATGCGGGGCGAAGAAGCCCAGCGTCGAGTAGCCCCAGTAGTTGGTGAGGCCCTTGGCGATGAGATGCGGTTCCGAGGTGAACGTGTGCAGCGGCAGCAGCTCGACGGCCGTGACGCCCAGCCGCAGCAGGTGGTCGATCACGGCCGGGTGCGCGAGACCCGCGTACGTGCCTCGCAGCGGGGCGGGCATGAACGGGGCCAGCTTGGTCAACCCGCGCACATGGGCCTCGTAGACCACGGTCGCGGACCACGGCGTCCACGGACGGTTGGACGTCGGATCAGGTCCGGGCAGAGCGTCGGTGTCCACCACCACCGCATGCGGGACGTGACCGGCGGAGTTGCGGGTGTCCATCGCACCGAACGCGTCACCGCGCAGCTGGGCGTCGACGACATGGCCATACGTCGCGGGCCCGTACCCGAGCGAACCGACCAGGCCCCGGGCATACGGGTCGACCAGGAGCTTGTGCGGGTTGTAGCGCAGTCCGTAGGCCGGTTCCCAGGGGCCATGCGCCCGCAGGCCATACCGCTGACCTGCGGTGATGCCGGGGACATGGGCGTTGAAGACGCCGTGGCGCGGCCTGGGCAGCGTGATCCGTCGCTCCGAGCGCGGGGTCCCGGCAGCATCGAAGAGGCAGAGCTCGACCGCCGTGGCGTGCGGGGCGAGCACCGCGATGTCGATCCCGTCGCCCGCGACGTGGACCCCGAGCCGAGGTGGCCGGGGGCGCGGTGCGGGAGTGCTCACGAGGGACATTGTCGCGTGCCCGACCGCGCGCCGGGACCGTCCCGGCTCGGGTGCGAGGTCCCGGGTAACCTTCCTCGGGTGAAGATCGTGGTCGCCGTGAAGCATGTGCCGGACGTCCAGTCGACCCGCACGTTGGGGCCGGACGGGCGGCTTCGTCGTGACGGCGGTGACGGCACCCTCAACGAGCTCGACGAGAACGCCGTCGAAGCAGCGGTCCAGATCGCGGCGGCGACCTCGGGTGAGGTCGTCGCACTCGGCGTCGGGCCCGCCGATGCGCACGACGCCGTGCGCCGCGCGCTGCAGCTCGGTGCGACCCGCGGGATCGTGGTGAGCGACGACCGCCTGGCCGGGCTCGACGCGTTGGGCACGGCAGCCGTGCTGGCGGCCGCGGTTGCTGTCGAGGGAGAGGTCGACCTGGTGCTCACCGGGATGGCGTCGACCGACGGGTCCACCTCGGTGGTCCCGACCGCGCTCGCCGCCTACCTCGGGATCCCGGCGCTGCCGCTGGCCGCACAGGTCGACGTCGACGGCGGGACGGTGCATGTCCGACGCGAGCTGGACCATGCGGTCGAGGAGCTGACCGCCTCGCTCCCGGCGCTGGTCTCGGTGACGGATGCCGCGAACGAACCGTCGTTCCCCGGGTTCCGGGCGATCATGGCCGCGCGCAAGAAGCCGGTCCAGGACCTGGGCCTCGACGAGCTCATGCCGGGGTTTGCCGCACTCGGCCTGGAGACCGGTGTGCTCGGTGGGCGCACGCGGGTGCTGCACGCCGAACCGCGCCAACCGCGCACCGACCGGGTGCTGGTGACCGACGACGGGGACGCCGGCGTGATGCTGGCGGCCTGGCTCGTCGACCAGCGGCTCGTCTGACCCCCCGACTGACAGGACCACTGCGATGACCACCCTCGTCCTGCTCGACCACGACGACGACGGCACCCCGCGCACCGCCGCGCTCGAGCTGGTGACCGCTGCCCGACCGCTGGGGGCGGTGCACGGTGTGTGGGTCGGCGACGGCCTCGACGCCGCGCTCGCGACGCTCGCCGACGCCGGGGTGGAGACCGTGCACCACGTGGCGGCCGATGCCTGGTGGCCCGCGGTGCTCGCCGAGACCCTGCACACCGTCCGGGTGTCCACGGGCGCCGATCTGGTGCTGCTCGCCTCCACCGCCGAGGGCAAGGAGGTGGCGGCCGGGCTCGCGGTGCTCGAAGGAGCCGCTGTCGTCACGGACGTCGAGCGGCTCGAACGGGTGGATGGCACGCTGCGGGTGACCAAGTCGGTGCTGGCCGGCACCTGGGCGAGCACCGTCGAGGTGACCAGCCCGGTGGCCGTCGTCACCCTGGAGCCCAATGCGGTCCGTGCGGAACCCGCGGAACGGCCGAGCAGCCCGCAGGTGGTCGACCTCCCGGTGACCGCGAGCCAGGTCGCCCGGGCCGTCACCGTCGTGCGCACCCCGCGCCAGGCCACCGGACGCCCTGACCTCGCCACCGCCGATGTGGTGGTCGTCGCGGGCCGCGGCGTCGACGGGCACCTCAGCCCGGTCGAGGAGCTCGCCGACCTGCTCGGTGGAGCGGTGGGCGCGACGCGGGTCGTGGCCGACGAGGGCTGGCTCCCGCGTGAGCAGCAGGTCGGGCAGACCGGGGTCGCCGTCTCACCTCGCCTCTACATCGGTGCCGGCGTCTCGGGGGCGGTCCACCACCGCGGTGGGATGCAGTCGGCCGGCACGGTGGTCGCCGTGAACTCGGACCCCGATGCGCCGATCTTCGAGTTCGCCGACTACGGGGTCGTGGGGGACCTGTTCGAGGTGCTCCCGGCACTGACCGCCGAGCTGCGCAGGCTGCGCGAGCTGGCCTGAGCCGGTCCGGCGGTCAGGCGAGCGTCTGCAGCCACAGCAGGGTCGCGCCGGCCTGCGCCGACTGGAACCTGCGCAGGTTCGGGATCCCGGGCGGGTCGGGCTGCAGGCTGCTCCAGGCGAAGTAGCCCGCGAGCCCCACCAGCGCCGCCCGCAGGTGGTCGGCCGGCACGTCCTGCGCGAGCGGCTGTGCGGCGAACACGGTGGCCGCGTCACCGCCGCCCTCCGCCGCGACCGAAGGCAGCAGGAACGCCAGGTCGAGCCACGGTGCGCCGACCGAGGCGTGCGGCCAGTCGATGATCCAGACCCGGTGGTGGTCGTCGAGCATGAGGTTGTCCGAGCGCAGATCGCCGTGGACCAGGTGGTCGCCCGCGAGCACGGGCGGTGCCTGCCCTTCCCACCGCACGAGCGCGTCCATCCGGCCGAGGGCCCAGCGCCCCAGCTCGCCCAGCCCGTCGGCCAGCAGGCTGCGTGAATCCTGCGGTGCGGCGGCCAGCCGTTGCCAGCCGGTGAAGTCGTCGGCCAGCACCTCGGGCGTCGCGGCGAGCGTGTGACCGTGACGTGGGCGCAGCTCGCCGAGCGCGCCCACCGCGGTGAGCACGGCCGTCAGCTCCTCCGGCCGCCACGGGATCTGCGGGGTGCGGCCGTGCACCGCCTCCCAGCCGGTGACGACCCACTCGCCGTCGTCGTGCCACCACAGCAACGCGGGCGCGGGGACCTCGTCCGGCAGCGAGCGCGCGATGCGGATCTCGGCGCGGGCCAGCTCGGGGGACGCCGGGTTCTCGTGCGGGGAGACGGCCTTGACGAAGACGGCGCTGCCATCGGCGAGCTCGAGCACAGCGACGAAACCGGGGGAGAAACCGCTGGTGGCCGAGGTCTCGGCCGAGACCTGGGAACCGGCCAGATCGGCGATTCGCCGCCGTACGTGGGCCGGCAGATCGCGCCAGTCGAGCCGTTGGCCGCTGAAGGCCCGCGGTAGCTCCACGACATCGTCGGCGCTCACCGGGTCATTGTTGCAGATTCGTGACCTTGCGCCGAACGGTGTTGTGCCCGTTCGTAGACTCGGACGAGTGACCGTCTACCTCGACCACGGTGCTGCGACCCCGGTGCGGGCCAGTGCTCTGGAGGCGCTCGTCGGGGCGAGTGCGACGAGCGGCAACCCGGCCTCGGTGCACGGGGCGGGACGCGCCGCCCGGCGACTGGTCGAGGACGCGCGGGAGCAGGTCGCCGCGGCGCTCGGTGCGCGGCCGGCGGAGGTTGTGTGGACGTCCGGGGGGACCGAGGCGGACAACCTCGCGGTGCTCGGGCTGTACCGGGCCGCGCGCAGGACCGACCCGACGCGGACGCGGCTGCTGGTCGGCGCCATCGAGCACCACGCCGTGCTGGAACCGGCTCGCTGGTTGGCTGCGTACGAGGGAGCCCAGGTCACCGAGCTGCCGGTGGACGGGGACGGTGTGCTCGACGTCGACGTGCTCAACGCTGAGCTGGCCCGCGGCGGGGTCGCCGCGGTGAGCGTCATGTGGGCGAACAACGAGGTCGGGGCGTTGCAGCCGCTCGATGCGGTGGTGTCCGCCGCTGCCCGGCACGGGGTCCCGGTGCACGCGGATGCCGTGCAGGCGGTGGGTCAGGTGCCGGTGGACCTGGCGTCCAGCGGTCTGGCGGCGGTGAGCGCGTCCGGGCACAAGGTCGGCGGTCCGCAGGGCACGGGGGCGCTGCTGCTGCGCCGGGGCGTCGCGCTCGACGCGGTCCTGCACGGCGGTGGCCAGGAGCGTGGGCTGCGCCCCGGCAGCGTCGCGGTGGCGCCCGTCGTCGGGTTCGCGGTGGCGGTGGCCGAGGCCGTCGGGCAGCAGCCCGAGCAGGCGGTCCGGCTCGCCGATCTGCGGGACGACCTGGTGACGCGAGTGCTCGCGGCGGTGCCGGGTGCGCGGCTGACCGGTCCGTCCGACCGGACCCGGAGGTTGCCCGGCAACGCGCACCTCATGATCGAGGGCTGCCGCGGGGAAGACCTGCTGCTGCTGCTCGATGCGGCGGGGATCGCGGCGTCCACCGGTTCGGCCTGCCAAGCCGGGGTGGCGCGGACCAGCCATGTGCTGGCCGCGATGGGGGTCGATGAGGAGCACTCGGGTGCGCTGCGGCTCACCCTCGGGCACACGTCGACCCGGGCCGATGTGGACGCACTGGTGAGGGCTCTGCCCGCGGCCGTGGCCCGCGCCCGCGGCGCGCGCCGGGCGGGGGCGGCCTGATGCGCGTGCTGGCGGCGTTGTCCGGCGGGGTCGACTCGGCGGTCGCGGCCGCCCGGGCCGTCGATGCGGGTCACGAGGTGGTCGGGGTGCACATGGCCCTGTCGCGCACACCGGCGGCCGAGCGCACGGGTTCACGCGGGTGCTGCTCGATCGAGGACGCCTCGGATGCCCGACGTGCCGCCGATGTGCTCGGCATCCCGTTCTACGTGTGGGACCTGTCCGACACGTTCGAGCAGACCGTCGTCGCCGACTTCCTGGCCGAGTACGCCGCCGGGCGCACCCCCAACCCGTGCGTGCGCTGCAACGAGCACGTGAAGTTCGCGACCCTGCTCGACCGTGCGTTGGCCCTGGGCTTCGACGCCGTGTGCACGGGGCACTACGCCCGGCTGCGGCACGACGACGGACGGGTGTCGCTGCACCGGGCGGTCTGCTCGCCGAAGGACCAGTCGTACGTGCTCGCGGTGAGCGGTCCGCAGCGCCTGGCGCATGCGATGTTCCCGCTGGGTGACGTGCCGACCAAGGACGAGGTGCGCGCCGAGGCCGCCGCGCGCGGGCTCCGGGTGGCCGCCAAACCCGACTCCTACGACATCTGCTTCGTCGCCGACGGCGACACCGGGGGCTTCCTGCGTGGGCGGCTGGGCGCACAGCCGGGGGACGTCGTCGACCGGGACGGGACGGTGCTCGGATCGCACGACGGCGCCTATGCGTTCACCGTCGGACAGCGTCGTGGTCTGCACCTCGGGCGTCCGGCGGCCGACGGGCGACCGAGGTACGTGCTCGGGATCGAGCCGGTCTCGAACACGGTGGTGGTCGGGCCGGCCGAAGCGTTGGAGGTCGACGCCGTCGGTGCCCGTGATGTGGTGTGGTTCGACGACGTCGTCGACGGGACGGTGTGCCGTGCGCAGGTGCGCGCCCACGGACAGGCCGTGCGGGTGCGGATGGACCTGCGCGACGGGTTGACCGCGGTGATCGAGGACGGTGAGCGGTTGCGCGGGGTCGCGGCCGGGCAGTCGCTCGTGCTGTACGACGGCGACCGGGTGCTGGCTCAGGCGACGATCGAGTCCACGGCACCGGCCGTCACAGGTACTGCTGTCCCGGATGCTGTCGTCCCGGGTGCTGCCGGTACCGTCCGGGCGACCGTGGGCGCGCCGGATGGGGTGGTCCGCCGGTGACCGGTGCCAGCGGGCTCGGCGGCTGGCCAGGGTCCGAGCCCCTGCCCGCCCAGCAGGTGGTGCTGGGCGAGCTCACGGATGTGCCCGAAGGGGTGACCGGACTGCCCTTCCTCAGCCGCTCGGCCGGTCGTGGCCCGGCCGGCTCGGTGCTCGGGAGGGCGTTGTCCCTGCTGGTGGACCTGCCGTCGGAGATCGGGACGCACGGCTGGGCGCTGGCAGACCGCCCCGGCCGCGATCTGGCCCGGGCGCAGGCCGCCGCGCGCGAGGATCTCGATGCGCTCGCGATCGCCGCGCATGGCCACACCGGGCCGATCGTGGTCCCGGTGCTCGGACCGCTGTCCCTGGGCGCCGAGGTCTGGTTGGCCCGCGGGGACCGGGGGGTGTCCGACCCCGGGGCGCTCCGCGAGCTCGCGGCATCGCTCGCGCTCGGGGTGGCTGAGCTCGTCGCGGACGTCGTGCGGGTGGTGCCGGGTTCCCGGCCGTCGGTGCTGCTGATCGAGCCGCGGCTGTCCGACGTGATCGGCGGCCGGGTGCCGACGTTCTCCGGCCGGGACCTGCTGCGGTCCGTGGCCGCGCCGGTGTGTGTCGAGCATGTCGGGACGGTGGTCCGGGCGGCGCGCGCGGCCGGCGCCGAGCAGGTGGTGCTGCACCTCGGGTCCGATGCGGCGCTGGCCGGTCTCGCCTCCGGGGCCGGGGCGGACGGGTTCGGGCTCCGCCCGGTGGGTGTCGCGGCCTGGGAGACGGTCGCCGGCCTGGTCGAGCGAGGGCTGCGGCCCTGGGTGCAGGGGTCGGGGCTCGGTGCGGCCGATCTGGCCCAGACGGTGTCCGTGCCGTGGGGTCGGGTGGGGCTGGCGCCCTCGGGCCTTGCCGATGTGGTCCTGCTGGCACCGGACCAGGCCGATGCCCCGACGCCGACCGAGGCACGCCGTGCGCTGACCTCCGTCGTCGGAGCCGCCCGGGTGCTCGCCGAGCGGGCCGCCGACTGATCCGTCGACGGGCGCAGTCCTCGACCTGGCTCGCGGGCCGGCGACCGGATGGGCGCTGTCAGTGGGATGGGCGACGATAGGCCGGTGAGCGAGCCTTCGATGGTCGAGGTCCCGGCGCAGGTGCGACGGCGGTGGACCGCCCTGGCGGCGCAGGTCGAGGCCGACCAGATCGCGTACTACGTGCACGACGCGCCGCCGTCGTCCGATGCGGAGTACGACGCGCGGGTGCGTCAGATGCAGGAGCTGGAGTCCGCCTATCCGGTGCTGCGCGAGGGCTCGCCGACGCAGCGGGTCGGCGGGACGTTCTCCACCGAGTTCGACTCCGTCGAGCACATCGAGCGGATGCTGTCGCTCGACAACGTGTTCTCACCCGAGGAGCTGACGGCCTGGGGGGAGAGGGTGCGACGCGACCTGGAGAGCCCGGACGACCTGCACTGGCTCTGCGAGCTCAAGATCGACGGCCTGGCCATCGCGCTGCTCTACGAGGACGGTCACCTGGTCCGCGCCGCGACGCGGGGCGACGGGCGCACCGGTGACGACGTCACGCTCAACGTGAGGACGATCGGCTCGATCCCGGCCCGGCTCAGCGGCGACCCGGCGACCCACCCGCGCCGGATCGAGGTCCGTGGCGAGGTGTTCTTCCCCGTCACGGACTTCGACCGGCTCAACGCCGAGCAGGAGGCGGCCGGGCTCCCGCGGTTCGTGAACGCGCGGAACGCGGCGGCCGGGTCGCTGCGGCAGAAGGACCCGCGGATCACCGCCTCGCGTCCGCTCACCATGTACGCCCATGGCGTCGGGGCACTGGACTGGGGCGACGCCGAGCACGCGCCGCTGCTGCGCCAGTCGGACCTGTACAGCCTGCTCAAGGGCTGGTCGGTCCCGACGTCGCCGCACTGGACGGTGAAGGCGGAGCTGACCGAGGTCCAGCAGATGGTCGCCTACTACGGCGAGCACCGGCACGACGTCGAGCACGAGATGGACGGGATCGTGGTCAAGGTCGACGAGTTCGCCCTGCAGGGCCGGCTCGGTGCCACGAGCCGGGCGCCGCGCTGGGCCATCGCCTACAAGTACCCGCCGGAGGAGGTCAACACCCGCCTGCTCGACATCAAGGTCGGCATCGGCCGCACCGGGCGGGCCACGCCGTACGCCGTGATGGAGCCGGTGTTCGTCTCGGGTTCGACGGTGCGCCAGGCCACGCTGCACAACCAGGAGGTGGTCGTCGCCAAGGGCGTGCGGATCGGCGACATGGTGGTGCTGCGCAAGGCCGGCGATGTGATCCCGGAGGTCGTGGGCCCGGCGCCGGCGGCACCGGACGACACGGTCCCGCGCCGGGCATTCGTCATGCCGGTCGCCTGCCCCGAGTGCGGGACGGCGCTACGGCCCATGCGTGAAGGCGACATCGACCTGCGCTGCCCCAACGCCCGGACCTGCCCGGCGCAGGTGCGTGGGCGGGTGGAGCACATCGGATCCCGCGGCGGGCTCGACATCGAGGCGCTCGGCGAGGTCACGGCTGCGGCGCTCACCCAGCCGGAAGTGCCGAGCACACCACCGCTGGTCAACGAGGCAGCGCTGTTCGCCCTGGTGGGCTACCCCGCCGACGCCTCGCCCGAGGTCCGCCATGCGGTCCGGACCGCGAGCCTCGACCTGCTCGCGCAGGTCGAGGTCATCGTCCGGGACAGCGAGACCGGGTTGCCCCGGGAGGACGACGGGGGCCAGCCGCGGCGCAGATCGCCGTTCCGGCGGGTGCTCACCCACACGAAGGCCGCCACGGCCCGGGCCGAGGCGGACGGTGTCGCGCTGCCGGCGTGGGAGCCGTCCACCCAGGCCCAGACGCTGCTCGACCAGCTCGACGCCGCCAAGACGAAGGAGCTGTGGCGGGTGATCGTGTCGTTGAGCATCCGCAACGTGGGGCCGACGGCGGCGCGGGCCCTGGCCACCGAGCTCGCCACCATGGACGCGCTCTGGGACCTGGTGACCGGCGGGGCGGCGCTCGGCGAGGTCGGGAGGCTGGCGCTGCACGCACCGGTCGAACCGGCGCCCGAGGCCCTCGCCCGGTTGTCCCAGATCGAGGGCATCGGGCCGGTGATCGCCGAGTCCATCGTCGACTGGTTCACCGGGCCGGACGGCGACTGGCACCGCGAGATCGTCGAGTCCTGGCGGGCCGCGGGTGTGGTGATGCGCGACGAACGGGACACCTCGGTGGAACGCACGCTGGACGGCCTCACGGTGGTCGTCACCGGATCGCTCGACCGCTACACCCGGGACCAGGCCAAGCAGGCGATCATCGTGCGCGGCGGGAAGGCGGCCGGATCGGTCTCGAAGGCGACGAGCTTCGTCGTCGTGGGGCCGAACGCCGGGTCCAAGGAGGCCAAGGCCCGTGAGCTGGGGCTGCGCATCCTCGACGAGGCGCAGTTCACGACGTTGCTGGAGCAGGGGCCCGACGGGCTCGCACCGCCGGCGCCCGATGGGTCGGTCGATCCGTCGGGCGCCGGGGCGCCCGACGGGCAGGAGCCCCGGTCATGACCTACGCAGAGCCGAACGGGGTCCTCGTCCGCGTCGCACTGCCCCGGGACGTGGACGCCGCCGGTGCGCTGACCGCCGAGGCGTACCTCGCGGACCGACTGCTCACCGACGACGACGGGTACGAGGCCGAGCTGCGAGACGCGCGCCGCCGCGCACGCGAGGCGGTGCTCCTGGTCGCCGTCGTCCCGGCGGGGAACAGCGAAGCGGTGGTCGGTTCGCTCACCCTGGCGCCCTACGGCTCCTCGTACGCCGAGGTCGCGCGGCCCGGCGAGTCGGAGCTGCGGATGCTGGCGGTGGCGCCCGAGGCCCGGCGGCAGGGACTGGCGGCCGAGCTCGTGCTGGCGAGCCTGCGGGAGGCGGTCGCCGGTGGGGCCGATCGCGTCGTGCTGTCGACCCTTGACTCGATGCGCGCCGCGCACCGGCTCTACGAACGGCTCGGGTTCGTCGCCGCACCCGAACGCGACTGGGCGCACGAGGAGGTGCACCTGGCGGTGCACACGTGGACCGCCCCCGAACCTCCCGGGGCGCTCGTCGAGGCCGCTACCTGGCCACCGGTGCGGCGCGTCGACATCGACGGGTGGCGCGTCGGGCTGTCGGGCGGGGTGACCCGGCGGGCGAACAGCGTGCTGCCGCTCGTGCGCCCGGCCGACCTGGGGGCTGCGATCGACCAGGTCGAGCACCTGTACGCGGAGCAGAACCTGCCGCCCACGTTCCGCGTGGAGGCGCAGGGCTGGGCCGGCGAGCTGCGCCAGCTGCTGCTCGCGCGCGGCTACCGGGAGGTCGCGGTGACCGATGTGCTGGTCCGGGCGGTCGGGCAGACCGAGGGCGCCGCGCCCCACCCGCACCTGGACGTGGCGGTCGCCCAGGAGCCCGATGCTGCCTGGCTGGCGGCCTGGAACTCCGGCAAGGGCGGGGACGCGCGACTTGCGCGCGCGCTCCTCACCGGGGTCGGCGGCCACTACCTGTCGGCCGTGCAGGACAGTCGGCTGGTCGGGATCGCCCGGCTGGCCCGTGACCAGGACTGGGCGGGGCTGTCGAGCCTGGCCGTCGTCCCCGACGCCCGGCGCACGGGAGTGGCGCGAGCGCTCACCTCGTACGGCCTGCACGTCGCCTCGCAGACCGGGGCCAGACGCGCGTTCCTCCAGGTCGAGGCGGACAACGTCGCGGCCTGGCGGTTGTACGCCCGCGCTGGTTTCCGCCCGGCGACCCGGTACGCCTACCTCACTCGGGCTGTCGGCTGACGTGCTCGGCACCGCGGGTGGCAGCAGCTCCGTGCGGCGTGAGCGGCGACGCGGGACACCGGCAGACGGCGCGGCCGGTCGGGGCCGGGCGCCGGTGCTCCGGTCAGCGGTGCTCCGCACACCAGCGCTGGCCCTGGTGCTGTGGCTGGTCGTCGCCGCGCCCGCAGCTGCGGCCGACGACGACGGTCTGTGGTGGCCCGACGCGCTCGACGTCGCCCGGCTCACCGCAGCAGGGGCGACCGGAGAAGGAGTCCAGGTCGCCGTCGTCGACGGTGGGATCAGCCCGGACCTGCCGCTGCTGGCCGATGCGGACCTGACCGTCCTTGCCCCGTCGACCTGCCTGGACGTGGACGGGGACGTGACTGCACCGGGTGTGGGCCCGCAGCTGTCGGTGGCGACCTTCCACGGCACGAACGTCACGGCGATGATCGACGGTGCGGGTGTCGACGGTGCGGTGGCCGGGATCGCACCGGATGCGCGGGTCAGCTTCTACGCGACGGCCGACGATGACGGCACCCCGTGCGTCCGGGACCTCGACGGCGGTGACATCGGGTTCGCCCAGGCGATCGTCGATGCCGTCGACGACGGTGCCCGCATCGTGTCGCTGTCCATCGGCACCCTCGACGGCCCGACGCGTGAGGCGCTCGCGTGGGCGCTCCACGAGGGTGTGGTGGTCGTCGCTGCGGTCGGCAACTTCGAGGGCGACGATGACACGTTGCCCATGGTCAACGGGCTGGTGGCGGTCCAGGCCGAGGACTCGGACCTGCAGCCCGAGGGCACCGGGACGCCGGACGGCCCGGTGGGCCACGACCACGTCACGGTGGTGGCGCCCGGGGTCGATGTGCGGCTGCAGGGCAACCTGGCCACCGGTTCCTGGGATGACGAGGTCGTGACGACCGGGACCTCGTTCGCGGCTCCGCTGGTCGCCGGAATGCTCGCCGACCTCGCGCAGCGCTACCCCGCCGCCACACCGAACCAGCTCATCCAGGACCTGGTGGCGACGGCCGTGCCGTACGGCGACGGTGCGGATCCGCAGGTCGTCGGCTACGGCCGCGCCGACCCGGTGGCCATGCTGCAGGTGGACCCGACGACCTACCCGGACGTGAACCCGCTGATCACCACCGATCCGCAGACCGACGGCGACCTGTCGGCCGAGGAGATCGCGCAGGCCACCCGCCCCGACCTGCCGGACGTCGGCTGGACCGTTGACGACACCCGGTCGTCCGAGGACGTCACCGCAGCCGACGGCGGCGATTCCGCGACCCCTGCGGCGGTCGAGGACCAGACGTCGCCGTCGGTCGCGATCGCGGCGACGATCGCGGTGCTGGGTGCGTTCATCGCAGCGGGTCTGGTGGCCCGGCGACGGAGGCGGCGGGCGCGCCGACACATCGCCCCGGGCGATCCCGGGCCAGGTCCGCGGCCCTCGCATGCGGCCCACCGGTAGACTCGGCCCCATGGCCACCCTTTCCCGAGACGAGGTCGCGCGCGTCGCGGCGCTCGCCCGGATCGACCTGAGCCCCACCGAGCTGGACCGTCTGGCGGGTGAGCTGGAGGTGATCGTCCAGTCGGTCGCCAGGGTCTCGGAGGTCGCCACCCCGGACGTCCCGGCGACCAGTCACCCGCTGCCGCTGTCGAACGTGTTCCGCGACGATGTGCCGGTCGCGCCGCTGGACCGTGACGAGGTGTTCGTGGGCGCACCGGCGGCGCTCGACGGCAAGTTCCTGGTCCCGCAGATCCTGGGTGAGGAGGCATGAGCGCCGATCTCGTGCGGCTGTCCGCCGCGACGCTCGCCCAGGCGTTGGCCCGCGGTGACGTGTCCAGCGTCGAGGCCACCCGTGCCCACCTGGACCGGATCGCCGCGGTCGACGGCGATGTGCACGCCTTCCTGCACGTGAGCCAGGAGCAGGCGCTCGCCACGGCCCAGGCCGTGGACACGGCGCGGGCCGCGGGGCGCGAGCTGCACCCGCTGGCCGGTGTGCCGATCGCGGTCAAGGACGTCGTCGTCACCCGCGGGCTGCCGACCACGGCCGGGTCGAAGATCCTCGAGGGCTGGGTGCCGCCGTACGACGCGACCCTGGTGAACCGGCTCAAGGCGGCCGGGCTGCCGATCCTCGGCAAGACCAACATGGACGAGTTCGCCATGGGCAGCTCGACCGAGCACTCGGCCTACGGCGACACGCACAACCCGTGGGACCTCACGCGCATCCCCGGTGGTTCGGGCGGCGGTTCGGCCGCGGCCGTGGGCGCCTACGAGGCCCCGTTGGCGATCGGCACCGACACCGGCGGCTCCATCCGTCAGCCCGCGGCGGTCACCGGGACCGTCGGGGTCAAACCGACCTACGGCTCGGTGTCCCGGTACGGCCTCATCGCGCTCGCCTCGAGCCTGGACCAGGCCGGTCCGGTGACCCGCACGGTGCTCGACGCGGCGCTGCTGCACGAGCTCATCGGCGGTCACGACCCGCTGGACTCCACCTCGTTGACCGATCCGGTGCCCGATCTGGTGGGTGCCGCCCGGCTCGGCGCGACCGGCGACCTGACGGGGGTGCGCATCGGCGTGGTCCGAGAGCTGGGTGGTGAGGGCTACCAGGCGGGTGTGCTCGCCCGGTTCAACGAGTCGCTGGAGCTGCTCACGGCGGCCGGCGCCGAGGTCGTCGAGGTCTCCTGCCCGCACTTCGACTACGCCTTGGCGGCGTACTACCTCATCCTGCCGGCCGAGGCGAGCAGCAACCTCGCCAAGTTCGACGGCATGCGGTTCGGCCTGCGCGTGGAGCCCGCCGAGGGGCCGGTGACGGCCGAGCGTGTGATGGCTGCCACCCGCGGCGCCGGTTTCGGCGACGAGGTCAAGCGCCGCATCATCCTGGGCACCTACGCGCTGTCGGCCGGGTACTACGACGCCTACTACGGGTCGGCGCAGAAGGTGCGCACCCTCATCCAGCGTGACTTCGCCGCGGCGTTCGCGCAGGTCGACGTGCTGGTCTCGCCGACGACCCCGACCACCGCGTTCCGGCTCGGGGAGAAGATCGACGACCCGTTGGCCATGTACCTCAACGATGTGGCCACCATCCCGGTGAACCTGGCCGGGGTGCCGGGCATCTCGGTCCCCGCCGGGCTCAGTGACGACGGGCTGCCCGTCGGCTTCCAGGTGATCGCCCCCGCCCGCGCCGACGACCGGCTGTACCGGATCGGCGCTGCGCTGGAGGCCGCCCTCGAGGAACGGTGGGGCGGCCCGTTGCTGGACCGGGCCCCGGAGCTGGAGACGAACCGATGAGCGACACCCTGGTCGACTACGACGAGGCCGTCCGGCGCTACGACCCGGTCATCGGGCTCGAGGTGCACGTCGAGCTCGGCACCCGGACCAAGATGTTCGACGGTGCCGAGCAGTTCTTCGGCGAGGAGCCGAACACCCAGATCACACCCGTGAGCCTGGGCCTGCCGGGTGCGCTGCCGGTGGTCAACGGCACAGCGGTCGAGTACGCCGTGCGGATCGGCCTGGCGCTGGGCTGCTCGATCGCCACGTCGTGCCGGTTCGCCCGCAAGCACTACTTCTACCCGGACCTCACGAAGAACTTCCAGACCTCCCAGTACGACGAGCCGATCGCGGCCGATGGCCAGGTCGACGTCGAGCTGGTCGACGGCACGGTGTACCGGGTCGAGATCGAGCGCGCGCACATGGAGGAGGACGCCGGAAAGAACACCCACGTCGGCGGTGAGGGGGGTCGCATCCACGGCGCCACGTACTCCCTGGTCGACTACAACCGGGCCGGTGTCCCGCTCGTCGAGATCGTCACGCGGCCGATGGTCGGCGCCGGCGCACGCGCCCCCGAGGTGGCGCGTGCCTACGTGCAGACCCTGCGTGACATGTTCCGGGCGCTCGGTGTGTCCGAGGCCCGGATGGAGCGCGGCAACGTGCGCGCCGATGTCAACGTGTCCCTGCGCCCCACCCCGGACTCCCCGCTGGGCACCCGCACCGAGACGAAGAACGTGAACTCGTTCCGCTCGATCGAACGTGCGGTGCGCTACGAGATCAGCCGGCAGGCGGCGATCCTGGACGCCGGCGGCACCATCGTGCAGGAGACCCGGCACTGGCACGAGGACCGGGGTATCACGAGCGCCGGCCGCGTCAAGTCCGACGCCGAGGACTACCGCTACATGCCGGAGCCGGACCTGGTCCCGATCGTGCCGGCGCCGGAGTGGATCGAGCAGATCCGGGCGTCCCTGCCCGAGCTGCCGGCCGCGCGCCGCCGTCGCCTCACCGACGAGTGGGGCTACGCCGAGCCGGAGATGCGCGATGTGGTGAACGCCGGTGCGCTCGACCTCATCGAGGCGACCGTCGCCGCGGGCTCCAGCCCGGCCGCGGCCCGCAAGTGGTGGATGGGCGAGCTCGCCCGCAGCGCGAAGGTGCAGGAGATCGAGCTCGCGGACCTGCCGATCACCCCGCAGCAGATCGGTGCGCTGCAGCGGCTCGTCGACGGCGGTCGGCTCACCGACAAGCTGGCCCGTCAGGTGCTCGAGGGTGTGCTGGCCGGTGAGGGTGATCCTGAGCAGGTGCTGGTGGCCCGGGGCCTGGAGGTCGTCTCCGACGACGGTCCGCTGCTGGAGGCGATCGACGCCGCGCTCGCGGCTCAGCCCGACGTGGCGGCGAAGGTGCGCGACGGGAACCTGGGCCCGGTCGGCGCGATCATCGGAGCGGTCATGAAGGCGACGCGCGGGCAGGCCGATGCGGCGCGGGTGCGCGAGCTGGTGCTGGAACGCGTGCAGGCCTGAGCTGGGACCGCCGGACCGATCTGGGAACGTCGCCCTGACGCGGGCGCAACCTGGCCGTCACACCGGGTGCGTAGCATCGCCCGCCGGGTGCTGCGGCACAGCGCGCCCGGTCGTCACGAGGAGCTGGGATGGACAAGCCGACACTCACCGGCGAGATGCTCGTGCTGCGACCGATCGCGGTGCGGGACGTCGATGCGATCCTCGAATCGGTCAACGACCCCGAGGGGCAGCGGCTCACCGGCGCGACGACCATCTACACCCGCCGCGAGGTCCGCGACTGGGTGGGGCACGTGGCGGGGGCCACCGACCGGATCGACCTGGCGGTGACGATGCCGGGCAACGACGAGTACCTCGGCGAGATCGTGCTCGACCGGATCGACCGCCACGTGCGGTCTGCGAGCCTGCGGCTCGCGATGCGCCCGGCGTACCGGGGGCGCGGCTACGGCACGGAGGCGATCGAGCTGGTGCTCGGTCTGGCGTTCGACGGGTTGGGGTTGCACCGGGTCGGTCTGCAGGTGCTGTCGATCAACGCCCGGGCCAAGGCGATCTACGAGAACGTGGGGTTCGTGGTGGAGGGCCGGTTGCGCGAGGCGCGTCTGGACGGGGACCGCTGGTGCGACACCGTGCTGATGGGCATCCTCGAGGATGAGTACCGGACGGGACGGGTCGCCTGACGTGCTGACGGTGAGCGTCCCGGACGGCGATCTGCTGGAGCGGCTGGCGGGCCTGGCGGACCGCGTGGAGCTGGTGCGCTGGGATCTGCGGGACGCCTTGCCGGCCGAGCTGGCCGCCCGGGTCCAGCTCGTGGTGATCGGGCACTACTGGACGACGCCCGACCGGTACGCGCGGTTGCGCGACCTGCCTGCTCTGCGCTTCGTCCAGCTGCCGTCGGCCGGTTTCGAGCATGCGCTGCCGCACGTCCCGCCCGGGGTGACGGTCTGCAACGGACGCGGCGTCCACTCGGCGGGGACGGCCGAGCTGGCGGTGGCCCTCACGCTGGCCGCCCAGCGAGGCCTCGTCGACGCGGTGCACGCCATGGACGAAGGCCGCTGGTCCCACCCCGAGCTGGGCTCGTTGGCCGATCGTCGCGTGCTCGTCGTCGGCGCCGGGTCGGTGGCGCAGGCGGTGCTGGCGCGGCTGAGACCGTTCGAGGTGGAGCTCACCCAGGTGGCCCGCACGGCACGGGCCGGGGTGCACGCGGTCGCCGAGCTCGACGCGCTGCTCCCGTCGGCTGATGTCGTCGTGCTGACCGTGCCGCTGGACCGGTCGACCTCTCACCTGCTGGACGCCCGCCGCCTCGCGTTGCTGCCCGACGGCGCGCTCGTGGTCAACGTGGCGCGCGGGAAGGTCGTGGACACCGAGGCCCTGCTCGCCGAGCTGAGCAGCGGGCGGCTGCGCGCGGCGCTCGACGTCACGGACCCCGAACCGCTGCCGGTCGACCATCCGCTGTGGCGGGCGCCGAACGTGCTGATCACGGCCCATCAGGGCGGCAACTCCGATGCGACGTACCCGCGGGTCGCAGCGCTGGTCGCCCGTCAGCTCGAGCACCTGCTCGCCGGGGAGGACCCGGAGAACGTGGTCGCCCGGACCTGAGGGTCGTTCAGCGCAGTCGTCGGGCGCCCTCAAGGGTGACCAGCCGCTCGGTCGCGTGGTCGACCAGTGGTGGCGGGTACCCGGGCGCGGGCGGGTCCAGCAGCCACGGGCGGTGCACGCCCGGTCCGGGTACGTGGCCGAGCTCGGGGACCCATCGACGCACATAGGCGCCCTGGGGGTCGAACCGCAACCCCTGGGTCACGGGGTTGAACACCCGCACGTACTGCGCGGCGTCGAGCCCGGTGCCGGCCACCCACTGCCAGCTCAGCTGGTTGTTGGCGACCTCGCCGTCCACCAGCCGCGACATGAACCAGGCGGCCCCGCGTTGCCAACGCACGTGCAGGTCCTTGACCAGGAACGACGCGACCACCATCCGCACGCGGCCGGGGAGCCACCCCTCGGCCAGGAGCTGGCGCATCCCGGCGTCCACGAACGGGTAGCCGGTACGCCCGGCGCACCAGGCCGCCAGCCGCTCGGCTTCCTCGTCGCCCTGCGCCCAGGAGTCCTCGGGGGCTTGCAGGTGGAGCGAGTGGTAGGCCGCCCGCGGCTGGTGCCACAGCACGTCGGCGTGGAACTCGCGCCAGGCGAGCTGGGAGATGAACCGGGTGTTCGCCGGGGTGTCGTCCTGCAGATCGGACAGCAGGGTCCGCGGGTGCAGCTCACCGAACCGCAGCGCCGCCGAGAGCCGTGACGTGCCGTCGAGGTCGACCCGGTCCCGGTCCTGGTCGTACCGCGTGAGCCGGTCGCCGACGAATGCGGACCACCGGGCCCGTGCCGCGTCCTCGCCTGCACGGGGCAGCCGCACATCGACGGCCGGCGGTTCGGGGAACGGGTCGCTCGTCAGTCGCGCCCAGCGAGCGGTGCGGGCCGTCGGCGCCGGTGCCGGCCAGCCGTGGGCGAGCCAGGTCCGCAGGAACGGGGTGAAGACCCGGTAGGGCGTGCCGCCGCCGGTGCGCAGCAGCCCGGGCCCGACGGCGTACGGGGAGCCGGTCGCCACCAACGGCACACCGCCCAGGGCGCCCGCGACCGCGGCGTCCCGACGGCGGCCGTACGGTTCGGTCGCGGCGCTCACGTGCACGGCTGGCGCCTGCACCTCGCGCACCAGGGCGGGGACGACGGTCGCCGGGTCGCCGACGCGGACCACGAGCCTCCCGCCGAGCGCCTCGTCCAGCGCGCGCCAGGACTGTTGCAGGTAGGTCAGCCGCGGTGCGGCGTCCATGGCCCACAACCGACGGTCGGCGACCACCAGGACGACGACCTCGTCGTCACCGGCCCCCGCCGCGGCGGCCAGCAGTGCCGGGTTGTCGTGCAGTCGCAGGTCGCGGCGAAGCCACAGGACGCTCGGCACGGGCCGACGGTAGCCCCGGGGGTCGCCTCCCGCCGGGTGGAGGACCTGTCGACCGGAATCCCGAGGAGGTCAGCCCCCGCGCGTTGCGCACCCCCTGCGGCCCGACGTTCGCCACGATAGGCCGGTGACCACGGCTGATGCCCCGCGGCGGGCCCCGCGCACGTTCTTCGGCCATCCCCTCGGACTGGTCACGCTGTTCAGCACCGAGCTGTGGGAGCGCTTCAGCTTCTATGGCATGCGGGCGATCCTGCTGTACTTCGTCACCGACACCGCCGCCAACGACGGGCTCGGGCTGGACGAGGCCACCGGTACGGCCCTGGTCGCGGTGTACGGCTCGGTGGTCTACCTGCTGTCGGTGCTCGGCGGCTGGTTGGCCGACCGCATGATCGGCGCCCGCCGGTCGGTGCTCTACGGCGGGGTGGTCATCGCCTCGGGCCACGTGTTCTTGGCCCTGCCAGGACATGCCACGGCGTACCTCGGCATCATCCTGGTGGCGGTCGGCACCGGTCTGCTCAAACCGAACGTGTCGAGCATGGTCGGCCAGCTCTACGGCCGTGAGGACCCGCGGCGGGACTCGGCGTTCTCGATCTTCTACATGGGCATCAACATCGGCGCCCTGGCCGCGCCCCTCGTGGTGGGTGCGGCGCGCTCCGTCGGCGGGTACCACGCCGGGTTCGCGGTGGCGGCCTTCGGGATGGCGGTGGCGCTCGGGTTCTACGTCGCCGGGCACCGGCTGCTGGGCACCGCCGGGATCGAGGTGCCGAACCGGTTGACCCGGGCCGACACCCCCGCGGTGCTGCGGCTGGCCGGGTGGGTGGCCCTCGGGGTGGGTGTCGCGGCGGTGATCGGCTGGTTCGCGCTCGACAGCACGGCCCAGGGGCCGGTGGCGCTCCTGGTGGCGATCAACGCCCTGGCCTACCTGGCCATCGGCGCCCCGATCGTGACCCTCGTCGTGATGTTCCGCTCGCCGAAGGTCAGCGCGGCCGAACGCAGCCGGTTGCGCGCCTACGTGCCTCTGTTCGTGGCGGCGGTGTTCTTCTGGATGATCGCCGAGCAGGCGTCCAGCACGCTGTCGGTCTACGCCCGCGACCACACGACGCTCACCCTGGCGGGGGTGTCCATCTCGCCCGAGCTGTTCCAGTCGGTCGGCCCGGCGGCGATCATCGCGCTCGCCCCGCTGTTCGCGTGGCTGTGGGTGC
>JAKLPK010000224.1 GCA_022013895.1 Cellulomonas sp.
GGCACCTCCCGGCAGAACGTCAAGCAGGTGGCCCTCCAGCTCGCCGCGCGGGGGTTCCTCACGCTCAGCACCGACGGGAACGACCGGCGCGCCACCCGCCTCGTGCTCACCGAGCAGGTCGCAAGCTTCGAGGACCAGTTCGGTGCCCACGAGCAGCAGGCCTTCCTGACGGACGCGTTCGGCGGTCTCACCGACGATCAGGTCGCCACCATGGCGGACCTGGTCACCCGGTGCATCGCCCACCTCGCCGGCGGTGAGGCGCGATGAGGGCCGCCGTCCGCCGCACGGTCGGCGTCGTCGTCGTGCTGCACGGGCTGGTTCATCTGTTGGGGGCCGCGGTCGGCCTCGCCGGAGCCCACGTGGAGGCCTTCACCGCCCCGATCGGAACGCTCGCCGGTGTGGCCTGGCTGCTCGCTGCCGCGCTCCTGCTGGTGGCGGGAGTGGGGTTGGCCGTCGGGTGGCGGCAGTGGTGGACGGTGGGGACGGCAGCACTGCTGGTGTCCCAGCTCTCGATCGTCGGCGACTGGAACGATGCCAAGGCAGGCACGGCGGCCAATGTCCTGCTGGCTCTGGCGATCGCGCACGCCGTGGCGGCCGAGGGGCCGACCAGCCTGCGCGCACGGTACCGACGGCTGCTCGCCGAGACCCTGGCCGACGTCCCGACCACGCCCCTGCCGCCGGTCACCGAACGCGACCTCGATCAGCTGCCGCCCCAGGTCGCGGGCTACCTGCGCCGGGTCGGTGTCGTCGGCCGCCCGCGGCCATCCGGCGTCCGCGCCCGGATGACGGGCCGCATCCGCGGCGGGGCGGACCAACCCTGGATGGCGTTCACCGCCGAGCAGGTCGACGTGTGGGGCCCGCGCACCACCCGCCTGTTCAGCATGGACGCGACGATGCGGGGCCTACCGGCCGATGTGCTGCACGTGCAGGTCGACGGCACCGCCACCATGGAGGTCCGGGTGGCCTCGGTGCTGCCGATCGTGCGCGCCTCGGGCCCGCAGATGGACCGGGCCGAGGCGGTGACCCTGGTCAACGACGTCTGCGTGCTGGCGCCCGCGCTGCTCGCCGACCCTGCCATCGTCTGGTCACCCCTCGACTCCCACCGGGTGCGCGGGAGCTTCCCGACGCCGACCGGGCCGATCCAGGCAGACCTGGTGGTGGACGAGGCGGGCGACCTCGTGGACTTCGTGTCCGACGACCGGTTCGCGGCTTCGACCGACGGGCGCGAGTTCACCGCGCGGCGCTGGTCCACGCCGCTGAGCGATCCGGGCGAGCTCGGCGGCCTGCGGCTCGCCAGGTCCGGGCAGGGCTGGTGGCACCCCGCCGAGGGGGCCTTCGTCTACCTCGAGCTGCGCATCGACGAGCTCGAGGTGCTCTGACCCGGCCCACCCGTCGTGGGCCCGATCGGCCGCGTCGTCAGCAGATCATCCGACGGGGACGACGGTGGCCTCCACCACGGCTGCTACCTCGGCGTCCACCTGCGCCGCATCCCAGCCGAGCTCGGATGCCGCCACCCGTGCCGCACGCTCCAGCACCTCGTCGGACGGGCGCCCCAGCGTGCCCAGCCCCGTACGGCGCAGGAAGACGTCGGTGAGGTGCGGGGCCATCTCGTGCCGGACGGCCCACAGCACCTGGGCGAGGATCTCGCCGTCCTCGTCGAGCGGTTCGGCCAGGGCGGGATCGGTCGCGGCGAGCGCCAGGACGGCGGGTGCGTCGGTGCCGTAGTGCCGCACCAGCAGCTCGGCGGTGCGCGGGTCGACCTGCGGGTGCTGGGCGACCATCGCCTGCACATGCGGTTCCAGCCGCGGGATCGCGCAGCCGTCCAGGTAGGTGCGGGCCGAGGTGCTGGCCGCCACCGGGGTGCGCAGCTTGCGGCCGAGCAGGTCGACGGTGTGCTGGGCGAAGGCCCGGCTCGTCGTGTACTTGCCGCCGGCCACCGTGACCAGACCCTCCAGCCCGTCGCGGGCGTGGTCGACGGTCTCGCTGGCACGCGACGCGCCGTAGGTGTCGGCCCCTGCGGTCTCGGTGAGCGGGCGCAGACCACCCCAGGCGTACTGGACATCGGCCAACGTGAGGGGCTGCGGCAGGTGCGCGATGCGGTTGATCACGTCGAGGAAGTCGGTGATCGAGCGCAGGGTGAGGCGCCAGTCGTCCACCGCACCGTGGAACGGCGTCTCGGTGGGGCCGATCATCGAGTGCCCGCGCCACGGGGCGAAGCTGAAGTGCCCGTGCTTGCCGTAGAACAGGGTCATCTGCGGGGTGAGCTGCCGGGTGAGCAGGTAGATGCCCTCCGAGCGCACCTGCGGCGCGGGCCCGGCGATCTCCGCCGTGGCGGACGAGGTGCTCAGCAGGTCGTGCACCCAGGGGCCCGAGGCGTTGACCACGACGCGCGCCCGGACGGTGTGGCCCACCCCGGTGAGCAGATCGTGCACCCGTGCGCCGACGACGGCCGACCCCTCCACCAGCAGCTCGCTGACCTGGGCGTACGTCGCCACCTGGGCGCCGTGGGCGACGGCCGAGCGCAGGAACGCCAGGGTCAGCCGTTCCGGGTCGGGCATGATCGCGTCGTAGTAGAGCAGGGCCTCGGTGACCTCGGGCACCGAGCGCCGGGCCGCCTCGGGCCCGCGGATGTGGCGGTGTCGGGGCAGCGTCTTGTCCGGGTCCCAGGGCTTGCGCCAGCTGGTGGCGAGCACGTCGTACGCGGTGAGGCCGAGCCGTTCGACGAGGCCGGTGTTGGGCAGCACCGTCGGGCACGGGTAGACGTAGGGCGGGGCGATGTCGGCCATGATGCGGCGTTCGGCGAGCGACTCGTAGACCAGCCCGACCTCGAGCTTCTTGAGGTAGCGCAGCCCACCGTGGATGAGCTTGCCGGTGGCCGCCGAGGTCGCGGCCCCCACGTCGCCCTTGTCCAGCACCAGGACGCTCAGCCCGCGCGACGCGGCCTCGTAGGCGACGGCCGAGCCGGTGATGCCGGCCCCGACCACGAGGACGTCGACCGGCGGCACCTCGTCGAGCACGGCCCGGCGCATCGTCGTCGTCATCAGTTCGCTCCGATCAGCTCACGCACCTGGGCGGCGAACCGCTCCTGCTCGCTGGCGATCTGCCAGGTGCCCATCCGCAGTACCAGGGCGGCCAGGCGCCAGCGCGTGACCTCCTGGGGGTCCATGCCGGTGACCTGCAGGTACTCCGCCAGGTAGGCGGCGGCCAGGGCGCGCCGGACGGTGTCGTAGA
>JAKLPK010000225.1 GCA_022013895.1 Cellulomonas sp.
CAGCATGGGCCGGGCCAGGGTGCCCAGACCGCCGGCGGCGAACACGTCGTGCACCAGCTTGGTCCCGCACGGTTCGACGTCGAGCAGCAGCGGGACGGGCGCCCACCAGGCGTCGATCTGCTCCAGCGTCAGCTCGATGCCGAGGCGCCCGGCCACGGCCGTGAGGTGGATGACGGCGTTCGTCGAACCACCGGCCGCAGCCAGCAGTCGGAAGGCGTTGGCGAACGCGGCCGGGGTCATGGCCGTGGTCGGCAGGGGGGCGTGTGCCCCGGCGCGCCGCGCGACCTCCAGGCCGGTGCGGTAGGCCAGATCGGCGAGCTCAGGAGATCCGGACGGGCAGCCGGTGGAACCCGGCAGGCACATGCCCAACGCCTCGGTGACCAGGGCCATCGTCGAGGCGGTGCCCATGGTGTTGCACGAACCGGGGCCGGCGCAGGCCAGCGTCCGCTCCATGGTGCGCCACCCGGTGTCGTCCAGGTCGCCAGTACGACGCCGGTCCAGCGCGCGCCACAGATCGGTCCCCGAGCCCAGCGGACGGCCCTCGAACAGCGGTGCGGCGCGTGACCCGCCGAGCAGCAGCAGGCCGGGCAGATCGGTGCTCGCGGCGGCCATGAGCGCGGCCGGCACGGTCTTGTCGCAGTTCGCCAGATAGACGACGGCGTCCAGCGGGTGGGCGCGCACATCCTCCTCGAGCTCCATCGCCGCCAGGTTGCGGTAGAGCATGGCGCTGGGCTTCATGAGGTCCTCGCCCAGCGACATCACCGGGAACCGGGCCGGGACGGCACCACCGTCGCGGATCCCGCGCTCGACGTGCGGCAGCAGCGCACCGAACGCCGCCTGGCACGGGTTGAGGTCGGACGTCGTGTCGGCGATCCCGACGACGGGTCGCCCACGGTCGGTCTCGTCCACCCCGAGGGCGACGCGGTGCAGCACCGCGACCTCATCGTCCCCGTCGAACCACTGCGCGCTGCGCAGCGGCTCGGTCCGGGGCGCCGCGTCGGGGCCGGTCAGCCCGCTCATGCCGGTCGCGCCGTGCTCGGATCGGCCGCGAAGCCGATGTGGCTGGTCATCGCGCCGTCGGCGACGATCGTCTGTCCGTTGACGTAGGACGCGGCCGGCGACAGCAGGAACAGCACGACGGAGGCGATCTCGGTGTCCTGCGCCAGCCGGCCGGCGGGGACGAACGCGGTGAGCTCGTCACGCGCAGCCTGCGGATCGGCGGCCGAGGCCAATGAGGCCTCGAGGGCCGCGGTGATCACCCCGCCAGGTGCCACGGCGTTCGCCCGGATACCGGCGGCGGCGTAGGTGACGGCGACGTTGCGGGTGAGCGCCTCGATGGCGGCCTTGGTCATCTCGTAGACGCCGTGGTCCGGGTAGGCGCGGCGCCCGTGCACCGAGGAGATGGCGACGAGGGCACCGGGCCTGGACTGCGCGAGCCAGGTGCTGACGGCCGTCCGGGTGCCCCACAGCGTGCCGTAGAGGTTGGCGTCGACGGTGCGCGCGGCCTCGGCGGGCGTGAGCTCGGGAAGCGGGCAGGGTCGGTCGATGCCTGCGCAGTTGACCCACCCGTCGAGCCGGCCGACCGTGGCGGCGGCGTCCCGGGCAGCCTCGTGGGTGGCGGGGTCGGCGACGTTCCCGGTGACCGCGATGACAGGCGCCCCGCCGTCCGCGGTGAGCTCGGCGAGCGCGGCCGCCGGGTCGAGGTCGACGAGGACCACGGACCGGCCCTCGGCGTGCAGCGCGCGGGCGATGGCGCGGCCGATCCCGGAGCCGGCGCCGGTGACGACGACGACGCTGTGCGAACCGTTCATCGGACGGTGGGGGAGTCGACCTGCTCGATGCCCGCGGCCCACCGGATGTGGTGGTCCATGGCCTCGCGCGCGGTCTGCGCGTCGCCGGCGGCGATGGCGCGGCCCACGGTCACGTGCTGGCGGGCCGATTCGGCCATGTCCTGCTCGGTGAGCAGGGAGGACTCCCAGCTGCTGGCCAGGTACCCCTGGACGTCGCGGCTGAGCTGGGACAGCGGCAGGTTCCCGGCGAGCGAGGCGATGAGCCCGTGGAAGGTGCGGTCGAGCTCGAGGAACGGTTCGAGACCACCGGGCTGGCGGGCGAGCGCCTCGGTCTGGTCGACGACCTGGGCGACCTCGGCCTTGTCCTGCTCGGAGGCGCGTTCGGCGGCGAGCCCGGCGCAGGCGCTCTCGAGCACGAGCCGTACCTCGTAGAGCTGGCGGCGGAGCTCGGCGCCGCGGCCGGCGCGTTCGAACGCGGTCTGCACGCTGGGCGACAGCACGTTCCACTCGCGTTCGGGGCGCACGGTGGTGCGCTTGCCGTGCTGCACGTGGAGCACCCCGGCCAGCGCGAGGATCTGGACCGCCTCGCGCGCGACGGGTCGGCTGACGCCGAAGCTCTCGGCGAGCTCGACCTCGGACCCGATGGGATCACCGGCGGCCACCTCGCCGCGGGCGAGAGGTTCGAGGAGAAGGACGGCGAGATCCTCGCTGACCTTGGTGCGGGTCGACAACCCTGAAGACGTGCCCATCGGTCTGCTCCCTCATCAGCACGGCGGGGTCGTCCCCGGCGACCCGATGCTAGAGTCTAACTGATCAGAGGACAAGTCACCCAACGAGTTGCGACCAGCGGTGACCAGACCCAGGAGGCGCTCCCGTGGCCCTGTTCGACCAACCGCTGGACGAGCTTGTCGAGTATCGGCCCGCGAACACCGACCCGCCCGACTTCGACGAGTTCTGGACCACCACCCTCGACCAGGCGCGGGCTGCAGCGTGGCAGCCGCGCCTGGAACGTGTCGAGCACCCGCTGCGCACGGTGGACGTCATCGACCTGCGCTTCGCCGGCTTCGGCGGCAGCGAGGTCAGCGCCTGGCTGCTGCGACCCGCCGGTGTCACCGGACCGCTGCCCACGATCGTCGAGTTCAACGGCTACGGCGGCGGACGCGGGTTGCCTCATGAGCACCTGTCCTGGGTCGGAGCCGGGTACGCGGTGGCCTTCATGGACACCCGCGGTCAGGGTGCCCAGTGGGGCAGCGGCGGCACCACCGCCGACCCCGTCGGGCACGGCACGTCGGTCCCCGGATTCGTCACCCGCGGCCTCGAGGACCCTGCCGACCACTACTACCGCCGGGTCTACACCGACGGTGCCCGGCTGGTCGAGACCCTCCGCGGGTTGCCCGGCATCGACCCGGACCAGATCGTCGTCACCGGTATCAGCCAGGGTGGCGGCATCGCGCTCGCCGTCGCGGGGCTGGTCCCCGGGCTCCTCGCGGCGATGCCCGATGTGCCCTTCGGCTGCCACTGGCGCTGGGCCGTCGAGCACACCGACGAGTACCCGTACGCCGAGGTGCGCCAGTACCTGGCCGTCCATCGGGACCGCGTCGAACAGGTGTTCACCACCCTCGGCTACCTGGACGGTGTGGCGTTCGCCCGCCGCGCCCAGGCACCCGCGCTGTTCAGCGTCGGGCTCATGGACGCCGTGTGCCCGCCGTCGACCGTGTACGCGGCCCACAACGCCTGGGGCGGGACGGCCGCCATCGAGGTCTACCCCTTCAACGGGCACGAGGGCGGCGGCGGTCACCACCTCCAGGCCCAGGCCCGCTTCCTCGACACGCTGGTGTCCCGGTGACCGGCGTGCGCACGGACACCCAGCGGCTGCGCGAGGTGTGGGCCGCGGGTGGCAGCGCGATCGGGCTCTGGTCGGTCCTGGCCGATCCGGTGACGGCCGAGATTGTCGGCGCCGTCGACGCCGATGTCGTCTGCGTGGACGCGCAGCACGGGCTGGCCGACGTCGCCACCCTGCCGGCCGTGCTGCAGGCGTTCCGCGTCGTCGGCCGGGTGCCGGTGGTCCGGGTCCGCTGGAACGACCCCGGGCAGATCATGCGGGCCCTGGACGCCGGTGCCGCGGGTGTCGTCGTCCCGATGGTGAGCTCGGTGGCCGATGCCGAGGCCGCCGCCCAGGCCTGCCGCTTCCCACCGGCCGGCATCCGGTCCTGGGGTCCGCTGTGGGGTGCGCGCCCGGTCCCGACCCCGGCTGAGCAGGACGACGGTGTGCTGTGCGTCGTCATGATCGAGACCGCCGGTGCGGTGGAGAACCTCGAGCAGATCCTGGCGGTGCCGGGTGTCGACGCGGTCTACGTCGGGCCCAACGACCTCGCGCTGTCCTGCGGTCTGGGGCGCGCCACCTACCGGACCAGCCCGCAGGTCGACGAGCTGCTCGACCACGTCGTGCGCACGGCGCGGGCCGCGGGGGTCCCGGTCGGTCTGCACTGCTCCGACCTGGAGATGGCGGCGCACTGGCGTGAGCGCGGAGTGTCCTGGCTCACCGCGGTGACGGACGCCGATCTGCTGGCGGCGGGCCTGAAGGAGGCGGTCGCCGCGTTGCGCTGACGGTCGCCGAACCGTGGGCCGGCACTCGTCCTCAGGGGAGGCTGCCTACACTCGCCCGGTGCGGTGCGCCTACTTCGACGCCGGGGTGTGCCGGTCCTGCAGCCTGATGGGCAGCGGCTACGACCAGCAGGTCGCGGACAAGGACGCCCAGGTGCGCGCGGCCCTCGGACCCGGTGTGCAGTGGCTGGCGCCGGTCACCGGACCCGACCACGGCTACCGGAACCGGGCCAAGCTCGTGGTCGCGGGGACCGTCGAGCGCCCCACGCTGGGCATCCTCGACGAGTCCGGGCACGGGGTGGACCTCACGGACTGCGGTCTGTACCCGCCGTCGATCGTGGTGGCCGCGCACGAGCTCCAGCGGTTCGTCACCCGGACCCGACTGGCGCCCTACGACGTGCCCTCGCGCACGGGTGAGCTCAAGTACCTGCTGGTCACGGCCTCACCTGCGGATGAGCTCATGGTCCGGTTCGTGCTGCGCTCGACCGAGGCCATCACCCGGCTGCGCAAGCACCTGCCGGTCCTCCGCGAGACCCTGCCCGGGCTCACGGTCGCCTCGGCCAACATCCAGCCCGTGCATGCCGCGGTCCTCGAAGGGGATCGGGAGATCCCGCTCACCTCGTCCACCGAGCTGCGGATGCGCCTCAACCACCTGGACCTGAGGCTGCCTGCGCGCAGCTTCTTCCAGACCAACTCCGAGGTCGCGGCGGCGCTGTACCGCCAGGTCGCGGCCTGGGTCGACGAGAGCGCACCGACCAGCGTCTGGGACCTGTACTGCGGTGTCGGCGGGTTCGCGCTGCACTGCGCGGCCCCGGGGCGGGTGGTCATCGGGGTGGAGACGAGCGAGGCCGCGGTGGACGCCGCCCGGCGGACCTCGGCGACCGCTGCGCTGCCCGGCACCCGGTTCCTGGCGGGGGACGCGACCGAGTTCGCCCAGGCGGCGGCGGCCCCGCCCGATCTGGTGATCGTCAACCCGCCGCGGCGGGGTCTGGGCCCCCAGCTCGCCGGTTGGCTGGAGAGCTCGGGGGTGCAGCGCGTCGTGTACTCCAGCTGCCACCTGGGTTCGATGGTGCGCGATCTGGCGGCGATGCCGAGCCTGCGGCCGCGCTGCGCGCGACTGGTCGACATGTTCCCGCAGACCGCCCACCACGAGGTCGTCGCGCTGCTCGAGCGGGTCTAGCCGCCGCTCGGGCAGCGCTCAGGCGCCGCACCTAGGCTCGGCACCATGCCCCACGATGCGCCCGGCATCTGGGCGGGGCCGCTGTGGGCGGTGACCCGCCCCGGGTCCGGTCGCCCGCTCGTGCTCCTGCACGGCAACGGTGAGACCCACCGGGTGTTCGACCGGCTCGTCCGCCGGTTGCCGGGCCGCCATCTGGTCGGCCTCGACTCACGTGCGCACGGCCGGTCCCCGCGCGGTGACGGTCCGCTGTCGATCGCCTCGATGGCCGATGACGTCGCCGCGGCGCTGGAGGCCCTCGGGCTGTCCGAGGTGGACGTCCTGGGCTACAGCGACGGCGGCAACATCGCCCTCGAGCTGGCGATCCGGCACCCGGGGGCCGTGCACGCGATGCTGGTCTGCGGTGCCAACCTCGACCCGCAGGGGCTGCGACCGGTGTCCTTGGCGACCACGGTCGCGGCGCACCGCATCGTCGGGCAGGTGGCTCGGGTGCTTCCCGCGCTGCGGCCGTCGGCCGAGCTGCTCGCCCTCATGACGGAGGATCCGCAGATCGCACCGAGCGCGTTGGCCGGCGTCGCGGCGCCCGTCCTCGTGCTGGTCGGTGAGCGGGACGTGGTGCGCCCCGAGCACAGCGCCCTCATCGCCGCGAGCCTGCCCGATGCCCGGCTCGTGGTGCTGCCCGGTGCAGGTCACCGCATCCCGACCACGCGGCCCGCCGAGCTGGCCCGCCTGGTCATCGACTTCTTCGGTGACCCGACGGCCACTCCTCCCGCCCGCGCCTGACGCAGCCTTCGCGCAGCGGGGGGCGGGAGGGTGCCGGTCAGGCCGGTGCGAAGGGCTGGCCGCGGCGCGGACCGCGCCGGGCGCCGAGCGACGCGGCCCAGGCCATCGCCATCTCGGCGGTCTCGTCCGGGCGTCGCCGACCGCGCCGCGGACCGAACGGGCCGCGAGGTCCACCGGGACCACCGGGGCCGAACCGGGCGTCGGGACCCTCGGGTCCGAACGGACCGTCCGGGCCGCCGGACGGGAAGCCGCCCCGGCGCCAGCCGTGCGGTCCGTGCAGGTCGCCGTCCTGCGCCCAGAGTGCGTCGGTCACGAGTGTGAGCAGCGTGCCGAGCTGTTCGCGCTGCTCGGGGGTGAGCACGGCGAACGGGTCGTCGTCATCGGATGCGCGCCCCTTCGCCTCATCGGCGGCGAGCCGGCCGGCGTCCGTGAGCTCGACCGTCATCGAGCGGCGGTCGCTCTCGTCGGGGGTGCGACGCACCAGCCCGGCCCGTTCGAGCTTGACGAGCAGCTCGCCGAGCGACTGGGAGCGGACGCCCAGCAGGTAGCCGAGGTCCTTCTGGCGCAGCGGTTCGCGCAGTGAGAGCAGGGCGAGCACGCGGCCCTGGCCGCGGTGGGCAGCGGGGTGCGGGCGCCGTTCGTGGCGGGCGAGGAGCGCGGCCAGTCGGAAGACGGTGGCGGGCAGGCCCGTCTCGCCCTCGGGTGCGGCGGGGTGGGTGGTGGGATCGTCGGCTGCCGAAGCTTCGGGGCCGGTCCCGGGGCCGTCGAGCGGCCCGTCGTGGGGGGTGGTCATGGGCTCTCCTGAGGTCTCTGGTGCGAAGGTACCTTCGCAATGACAAGATTGACAGGTACCTTCGCATTCGTCAAGCCGCCGGGGTGAGGGCCGCTCATCGGACGCTCCGGCAGGTCCCGGACCTGGTGAAGTACGGTGGCGCCCGTGCTGACGACGCCTGTGCACCTGCGCTATCTCGACGAGGAGCTGGACGGCGAGGGTGTCCCGCTCCGCTACTCGGTGCACTGCCCGCCGAGCTTCAACTTCGCGTACGACGTGGTCGACGAGCTCGCCGCCACCGACCCCGACCGGCCCGCGCTGCGCTGGTGCAACGACGACGGCGAACAGGCCACCTACACGTTCGCCCAGGTCAAGGAGCGCTCCGATGCGGCGGCCGCCTGGTTCACCCAGGTCGGGGTGCGTAAGGGGGACCGGGTGCTCCTGGTGCTCAAACGGCACGCCCAGTTCTGGTGGGCCATCGTCGCCCTGCACAAGATCGGGGCCGTCGCCGTCCCCGCCACCAACCAGCTCAAGGCCTACGACCTGGTGTTCCGGCTGCGCGAGGCGCGGGTGACGGCGGTGGTCTGCACGCTGGAGGGTGAGGTCGCCGAACAGCTCGAACGGGCCGAGGAAGAGCTCGGTGCGACGCTCGTCAAGGCCGGAGTCCGAGGTCGGCGCGAGGGCTGGGTCGACTTCGACGCGGCCCTCGACGCCGCACCGCCGTTCGTCCGGCCCACGGGCCCGGACCTGCCGGTCGCGGCCGACCCGATGCTGCTCTACTTCACCTCGGGCACCACCGCCGAGCCGAAGATGGTGCTGCACGACTTCTCCTACCCCGTCGCGCACATCCCCACCGCGAAGTACTGGCACAAGGTCGACCCGGACGGGCTGCACCTGACCCTCTCGGAGACCGGCTGGGCCAAGTCGGTGTGGGGCAAGCTGTACGGCCAGTGGCTCATGGGCTGCTGCATCGACGTCTACGACTTCGACCGGTTCGACCCGGTCCGGCTGCTCCGGCACCTCGAAGAGGCGCGTGTCACCACCTTCTGCGCCGCTCCGACCGTGTACCGCTTCCTCATCGCCGAGGACCTGGGCGCCTACGACCTGTCGGCCCTGCAGCACGCGACCATCGCCGGTGAGGCGATGAACCCGGTGGTCTACGAGACGTTCAAGGAGCTCACCGGTCTGGAGATCAAGGAGGGCTACGGCCAGACGGAGATGACGCTGTCCGTCGTCACCAACTGGTGGCAGCCCACCAAACCCGGCTCGATGGGGCAGCCGTCACCGGCCTACGACGTCGTGCTGCTCACCGAGGACGGCCAGGAGGCGGGCGTCGACGAGGACGGAGAGATCTGCCTGCGCGTGCCCGAGGGCACCCGTCCGCTCGGTCTGTTCACCGGCTACGCCGATGACGAGGCGACGACCCGCTCGGTCTGGCACGACGGCTACTACCACTCGCACGACCTGGCCCGTCGCGATGCCGACGGCTACTTCTGGTACGTCGGGCGCACCGACGACATGATCAAGACCTCCGGCTACCGGGTGGGCCCGTTCGAGGTGGAGAGCGTCGTGATGGCCCACCCCGCGGTCAAGGAGTGCGCGATCACCGGGGCACCGCACCCGGTGCGCGGGATCGTGGTCAAGGCGACGGTGGTGCTCGCGCCGGGCTACGTCGCGGCCGATGAGCTGGCCAAGGACATCCAGGACTTCGTCAAGTCGCGGACCGCGCCCTACAAGTACCCGCGGATCGTGGAGTTCGTCGAGGCGATGCCGGTGACCATCTCGGGCAAGATCCGCCGGGTGCAGATCCGCCAGGACAGCGCGCGGGCCACCGAGGTCTGACGCCGCCTTAGGCTGCGGCCATGCAGGACGGACCCGTCCCTCCACCGCTGGTCCGTCGGCGCGCCGTGGTGCGCGGCATCGTGCAGGGGGTCGGGTTCCGCTGGTCCTGCACCCGGGCAGCCGAACGGTTCGGGGTCGCGGGCTGGGTGCGCAACCTGTCCGACGGCGGTGTCGAGGTCGCGGTCGAGGGGCCGGTGGACCGCGTCGAGCAGATGCTCGGCTGGCTGGCCCGCGGCCCGCGGTTCGCCCAGGTGACCTCGGTCGAGGTGGCCGAGGAGCCGCCGGTGGGGGAGTCGGGCTTCCGCATCGTCGGCTGAGGTCCACCCATGGTTCGGTGATCTGTCGACTGGTTGTTACCTGGATACTGGCCGGGAGGTTGCTGGGACCGCTACCTTCCCTCCCATGCACATCCTTCAGCTCCTGACCGACGACACCGCTGCCTCGGCCGGTGCAGGCATCGGCGGCATCATCGGCTACCTCATCGGCTACGTCATCGGCGTCCTGCCGCTGTACGGGGTCTTCGGCAAGGCCGGGCAGCCCGCCTGGGCGGCGTTCGTCCCGATCTACAACCTCATCGTGCTGCTCAAGGTCGTGGGCCGGCCGGTGTGGTGGATCATCCTGCTGCTCATCCCGATCGTGGACATCGTCATCGTGGTCCTGCTGGCCATCGACCTGGCCAAGTCGTTCGCCAAGGGCACCGGGTTCGCGGTCGGGCTCATCTTCCTCAACTGGATCTTCACCCTCATCCTGTGGCTCGGCTCCGCCCAGTACGTCGGCCCGGCCGCTCAGGCCCCCCGCACCGCCTGACCTTCCCCCTGGACCTCGCGGCCCGGGCGGCACGGATCACCGTGCTGCCCGGGCCGCCATCACTTCCTCCAGCCGCGCAGGGACGGCATCGACCTGGGCCCGGACCCCGGCGGCCGTGAGCACCGCGCGCACCTGGTCGACGGGGACCGCAGCGACGCGGACCCCGGTGCCCTCGAGCACGACGGGCAGACCCGCCTCCGCCAGCGCGGCGAATGCCTTCTGCCACACATCGGTGCGGACCTGGACGGCCGTGAGGTCCCCGATCAGATCGTCCTCACCGCCCGAGGCCACCGCGCGGCCGGAGACCATGAGCACCAACCGGTCGCACTGGCGCGCCTCCTGCAGGTAGTGGGTGGTGACCACCACCCCGACCCCGGCCTGCGCCTGGGTGCGGATCGTGTCCCACAGCCGGGCCCTGGCCAGCGGGTCGACTCCCGAGGTGGGTTCGTCGAGCACCAGCAGGGCCGGGTCGTGCCCGAGGGCGGCGACGAACGACAGCCGGCGACGGCTGCCCAGCCCGATCGAGCCGACCGGGGTGTCCGCGAGCTCACGCAACCCGTCCGGCAGAGCCGGGGGCGGGGTGCCGTACGCGCCGGCGATGAAGTCGAGGTTCTCGGCGACGGTGAGCGCCTCGTAGAGACCGAGGTTCTGCGGGACGTAGCCCACCCGGCGGCGCGTCGTGCGGGAGGGTGGCCCGCCGAGCAGCCGGACCGTGCCCGAGGTGGGGGCGAGCAGGCCCAGCAGCATGGTGAGCAGCGTCGTCTTGCCGGCGCCGTTGGCCCCGAGCAGGCCCACCACCTCGCCGGGGTGCACCTCCAGACTCACATCGTCGACCGCGAGCAGACCGGGGAACTGCCGGCTGACCCCGGTGAGCTGCACGAGTGGCTCAGTCATCGGTGGCCTCCTGCTGCAGGGTGGCGGCGATCACGGCGTCCTCCAGATCGGGGACCAGCACCACCGCACCGGCGGGTGGCAGCTGGCCGGGCGGTACCCAGCCGTGGCGCTCGTGCCCGCGGCGCCAGCTGCGGTCCGGGGGGACGCCGTCCGCGCTCGCGAGCACCGTCCCGGGAGCCTCCCGGACCACCTCGGTGGCGGGTCCGGACAGCAGCACCCTTCCTTCGGAGAGCACGACGACCACGGCGGCGCGTTCGGCCTCGTCGAGGTAGGTGGTGGCCATGACGACGGCCGTGCCGGCGGCGGCCGCGGCCGAGACCAGGCGCCACAGCTCGACGCGGCTCACCGGGTCGACGCCCGTGGTCGGCTCGTCCAGCACGAGCAGCTCGGGGCGGTGGATGCTGGCGAGCGCGAAACCGAGCTTCTGGCGCATCCCGCCGGACAGCTGGGCCGACGTGCGCCCGCGCGCCTGCGTGAGGTCGGTGGCCGCCAGCAGCTCGGCCCGGCGCTGCGCCAGCTCGGCGCCGCGCACGCCGTAGGCCGCGGCGACGAAGTCGATGTTCTCGTCGACGCTCAGATCGGCCCAGGTGCTCGCGTTCGCCGGCATGAACCCGGTGCGGTCGCGGCCCGGGTTCTGCACGCTCCCGGCGCTCGGCCGCGCCCCGCCCACGAGGGCCCGCAGCAGGGTCGTCTTGCCGGCCCCGTCCCCGCCGACGACGGCGACCACCTGACCGGGTTCAACGCTCAGGTCCACCTGGTGCAGCACGCGCCGGTCGCCGAACATGACGTCCAGACTGGACACCCCCCAGCTCATGAGCGGCCGCCGGGCGCCAGGTCACGCCGGAACCGCAGCACGGACGCGGTGAAGATGACCACAGCCATCCCGGCGAGCACCCCGATCGGCACCCACAGCGTGGACAGCGGTGAGCCGCGCAGCATGATGCCCTGGCTGATCTGCACGAAGTAGGTGAGCGGCAGGCAGTAGCCGATCCAGCGGATCCCGGCGGCCATCGCCGGCAGCGGGAAGATGAAGCCCGAGAGCAGCACCTGCGGCAGCATCACCATGATGGCGCCCTGGATCGCCTGCGCCTGGGTGCTCGACACCGTCGAGATGAGCACACCGAGCCCGAGCACCACGAGCAGGAACAGCACCGCACCCAGGGCGAACACCGCGACGGAGCCCCGGAACGGGACGTCGAAGATCACCACGCCGAGCACGGTGATGAGCGCCATGTCGAGCGCACCCACGGCGAAGTAGGGCGCGATCTTGCCGACGATGACGTCGACGGGCCGCAGCGGCATGACGGCGAGCTGGGCGAGGGTGCCCGCGGCCCGCTCCCGCACCATGCCGATGCTCGTGATGATCGTGCCGATGAACGCCAGCACGAGGCCGACGAGCGCGGGCACCATCACCCACGACGTCTTGAGGTCCGGGTTGAACAGCACCTGGACGTCGACCTGCGCGCCGGAGCGGGCGAGGGCGCTCTGGGCGGCCTGGGCGGCGAACAGCGAGGACCCGTCGAGGTAGGCCGTCGCGGGGGTGGTCGAGGTGTCGAGCACGACATCGGCCACGTTGTCCCGGACGAGGTCCTGAGCCTCGGTGCCGCTGGTGCCGGGTTCCGTGCGCACGACCTGGAACAGGTCGGGCAGGGCGTCGGCGGCCGTCTGGGCGCCGGGGCCGACGACGGCCGTGGTCACGTGACTGAGGGTGAAGTTGGCGGCGTAGCCGAAGATCACCAGCAGTGCGATCGGCATCACGACGAGCATCGCGAGGGTGCGCCGGTCACGCCGCAGCTCGCGCAGCTCCTTGAGGATCATTGCCCGCACGTCGGGTCCTCTCTCCTGGGTCGCAGTAAATCCACGACCGTGGAATTGTTGCGTACGGAGGGTCCGTCGCGCAAGAGTCACCGCACCGCACGAGTCACCGCACCGCACAGGGGGGGAGGTCCAGATGCAGCAGCCACGGCCCCGCGGCCGTCGCCCCGGGCCGTCCGTCACCAGGGAGGTGATCGCCGAGGCCGCCGCCGCGCTGTTCGCCGAGGTCGGCTACGAGCGGGCGACGGTGCGCGCCATCGCGGCCCGCGCCGGAGTCGACCCGCGACTGGTGACGCACCGCTTCGGCACCAAGCAGGAGCTGTTCGTGCAGGTCATGTCGCCGCCGATTCAGCCGGAGACCATCGCCGCCGCCCTGGTCGGCGACCCGGCCGGGAGAGGGGAGCGCCTGGCCCGGGTGATGGTGGGGCTGCTCACCGATGAGCCGACGCGGTGGCGGCTCATCGGCCTGGTCCGCGCGGCAGCCTCTGAGCCAGCTGCCGCGACCCTGCTGCGCCAGGTGGTCGAACGCGGGGTGCTCGCACCCGTCGCCGCGCAGTTCCCCGGGCCCGACGCTCCGCTCCGGGTGGCGTTGGCCGGGGCCCAGCTCGTCGGGCTGGTGATGGTCGGCCACGTGGTCGGGGTGGGGCCGCTCGCCGACGCCGAGCCGGAGCAGCTGGTCCGACTGCTGTCCCCGGTGCTCCAGCACTACCTCGGGCCGTCGCTACCCTCGTCCTCGTGACCCCCGTCGAGGTGACCCCGACCCCGACCGACACCCTCACGCCGACGCCGGAACCGACGGCCACCGACGTGACGCCGGAACCGACCCCCACCGCGACGCCGGAAACCGCGACGGCCACCGCCGAACCGTCGGCGACGGTCACGGTGACAGCCACGGCCACGGCCACGGTCTCCGCCGAGCCGAGCACCGTCACCGCGCCCGCTCCCACCGTCACCACTACGACCGTGACCTGGGTCACCCAGCCGGCCTCGACGTCGAGCGAGCTGCCCTGGGGACTCGTGCTGTCCGCCGTGCTGGTCCTGGTGGTCGGGATCGCCGCCACCGTCTGGTTGGCTCGCCGTCGGCCTCCGGTGCTGGCCCCCGTCGGCCCCGCCATGCCCGCCACGCCGGCCCGCGGACTGCTCGGGTTCCTCGTCGAGCTCGGGCAGGGGATGCTCGCGGCGAGCGCACCCGCAGGTCAGGTGAACAGCGACCTCCTGGAGGTGGCGCGGGTCAACGGGGCCCCCGGCGCCGAGGTGGTCTCGTTGCCAACGGCTCTGTTCGTCTCGCTGCCCGGTGAGGGCAGCACGCAGACGGCGGCCGCATCGGCGGGCGGTCGCTCGCTCCGGCTGGACCAGGTGCAGTCCGTGCTCGAGGTGGCGCGGGACGCCCAGGACGGGCGGATCGGCCCGGACGAGGGGTCCGCACGGTTGTCGGCCGCGTTGGCCGCCCCCGAGCCGTACGAGCTGTGGCAGCGCGTCGTCGGGTACGCGGCGGCCAGTGCCGGGCTCTCACTGATCCTGGGTGCCGGGTGGGCGGATGTGGTGGTGGCCGTCGTGCTGGGCGTCGGGGTCGCCCTCGCGCTCCAGGCCACTGCGCGGGTGTCCGGTGGCTATGTCGCCCTGGTGGCGCTCGGGGTGGCCTTCGCGGTGTCGACGATCGTGTTCCTGCTGGCCCGCACCGGCTGGCAGCTGGTCCCGATCGCCGCGCTCGTCCCGCCGCTGGTGACGTTCCTGCCGGGCGCACTGCTCACGACGGCCGCGATCGACCTGGCCACCAACCAGATGGTGGCCGGGGCCGCCCGGCTTGCCGCCGGCGGGATGCAGCTGCTGCTGCTCGCCCTGGGGATCACCGCTGGCGCCGGGCTGGTGGGGGTTCCGGGCTCGCTGGCAACCTCCGGCACCTCACCGATCGGGGTGTTCGCACCGTGGCTGGGGGTGGCGCTCTACGGGGTGGGGGTCGGCTGGCACAACGGGGCTCGGCGCGGGTCCCGTCGGTGGATCCTGCTGGTGCTGGGGGTCGCCTACGCCGGTCAGGTGGTCGGCGGGCTGCTGTTCGGCGGGGTGGTCTCGGCGTTCGTCGGGGCGCTCGTCATGACGCCCGTCGCGGCCGTGGTGTCCACCCGCCCCACCGGGCCGCCGGCCATGGTCTCGTTCCTGCCCGGCTTCTGGCTGCTGGTCCCCGGTGCGCTCGGGCTGGTCGGGGTGACCTCGGTGCTCGGCCAGTCGCTGGACGATGCGCTGGCCACCGTCATCACGGCCGCGGTCACCATGGTCTCGATCTGCCTGGGGGTGCTGGTGGGCCTGGCAGTGAGCGCACCGCTCGTCCGGTGGCTGCGCCGCGCGTCGTAGCATCGGGCGGTGGCCACCCCTGACTTCGTCCTGGAACTGCGCGCGAAGATCGGGCACCACCCGCTCTGGCTGTCCGGCGTCACCGCCGTCGTGCTCCGTGAGCACGAGGGCCGACGCCAGGTGCTGCTGGTCCGCCGGGCCGACGACGGACGCTGGACCCCGGTCACCGGGATCATCGACCCGGGGGAGCAGCCGGCCGTCGCCGCGCTCCGCGAGGTCGCCGAGGAGGCCGGCATCGTGGCCGTCGCCCGCCGGCTGGCCTGGGTCAACACGCTGCCGCCGATGCAGTACGAGAACGGCGACCACTCGCAGTACCTGGACCTGGTGTTCGCCTGCGAGCACGTGTCCGGCGAGCCCTGGCCGGCCGACGGCGAGAACACCGAGGCCGCGTACTTCGACCTGGACGGGCTGCCGCAGCTCGACGAGGGGATGGCGCGGCGGATCGCGCACGCGCTGAGGGATGAGGAACGCGCGGCGTTCGAGCTGTAGGTGCGGCCGGGTTCAGCAGAGGTCCCCTCTGTCACCGGCATACCTGTAACGGTATGGTCGACGGATGGATGCCGCGACGCTGATCCGGACGACCCGTGAGGGCGCCGGCCTGAGCCAGGGGGCCCTGGCGGCTCGTGCCGGTACGTCGCAGCCGGCGGTGTCGCGGTACGAGTCGGGGGCGAGCTCGCCGTCGGTGGAGACGCTCGATCGACTGCTCGCGGCGATGGGGTCGCGGCTGACGCTGGCCGCCGAGACGTCGGTGCGCCACCTGGATGTGCGTACGCCGCGGATGGCCAAGCTGCGGCTCAACCGGGACCGGATACGGCGGGTAGCCCGACGCAACGGGGCGTCGAACGTGCGCGTCTTCGGGTCGGTGGCCCGCGGCGAGGACCGGCCGGAATCTGACATCGACCTGCTCGTCGACCTTGACGTCCGCACGAGAGGTCTGTTCCCCGTCGCTGCGCTGCAGGACGAGCTCTCGACATTGTTGGGGGAGCGGGTCGACGTCGTCCCGCAGGACGCTCTTGCCCCGCACGTCGCGCAGAATGCCCTGGCCGAGGCGGTGCCGCTGTGAGCCGCACGGACGATCAACGGCTGCGGGACATCGTCGAGTCCATCGCCGCCATCGACCGTGCCGACGCGCTCCTGCGCGCCCACCCTGGGGGCCTCGACATCGAGTGGGTCGCGCTCGACGCGATCCACTACCGCGTCTTCACGATCGGCGAGGCGGTCAAGGGCCTCTCATCAGACCTTCGCGATTCACACTCCGAGGTGCCCTGGTCTGACATCGCCCGTATGCGTGACCTCATCGGCCACCACTACTACAAGCTCGACCCACAGATCGTCCGCGCCACCATCGGCGAGCCGATCGCGCACCTGCGGACCGCGTGCGAAGAGATCCTGGCGCGGCGTTCGGAGTCTGATGACGAGACCGACCGCCTCCTTCGCGACCCAGTCGACGCCGGGCGTCTGCTCGCGTCCATCGAACGACTCAAGGCGTACCGCGAGCCGAAGCCCGAGCGATCCGAATGACCTCACAACCCGTCATCGCAGCTCGGCGACCGATGACGGACGCCGAGCGCCGGACTCCTCTTGCGCCTCTCTAGTGCCACCACCGCCTGCGGAGTCGCAGACCAGGAGGTCGGGTCGGTTCTGGCCAATACTCGACGTGCCAGGCGCCTCCGAGCTCGTCCTGCAGCCGGCCAGCGAGTCGCTCTCCGGTGGCAACGAACAGCTCCGCGCTGGCACGGTCAACGAAGCCCGCGGCGTTGAGAGAGAAGTCAGATGACCAGCGGGCAAGGTCAGTCCGTAGTCGGAGACTCACGGCCAGATCGTCTGGGTTGACCGCCTCGTACGTGCCCTGGCGATGTGCGCGTAGCGGCGATCCGGCCGCCGGCGCTCGCAACTGGATCCACCTGCGAGGGGCAGGACGCGCAAGGAGCTCCTGGGCGGCGCTCACGATGGCGCGCTCAAGGCGTGGGCGCTCGGATGGGTGGTCATCCCATTCAGACGCGAGGCCGATGAACACGCGGAGATCTCCCTCCTCCTCGACTTCGAGGGCCGCGACCTGCCAGATCCACCGCGCCGAGTCAATGGGAGGCCTCCGGCCGGCGACCATCGCGTGCGCCTCCGCCCGGATGACGGTCCACAGCGCGGCGTCCCGTTCATCCGGCGAAGGGATCGAGACGCCGAGCTCGTCGAGGGCGG
>JAKLPK010000226.1 GCA_022013895.1 Cellulomonas sp.
CGACTCGGTGGTCGCCAACGAGGTTCCCACCAGGTGTGTCACCGTCTCGAGCAGCGCAGCGTCGTCCAGCCCGGCGGTCACCTGCAGGGCCCACTCGATCCGCGCGGCGACATCCGCACCGGCCACCCACCGGCCGCGACCGGAGGCCTCGCGCGCGCAGGCCAGCGCCAGCTCCACGGCGTCGGGCAGATCGGCACCCGCCACCCCGGCGCTCACCGCTCCCGCCACGGCGGCCGCCCCGGCGAGCGCCACCGAGGTGCCATGGGTGAGCCGGCTCACCTCGACCACGAGGTCCACCAGGGGCGCCGGCTCCGGCGGAGCGAGGATGCCGACCGGGGCCACCCGCATCGCCGCACCGTTGGTGGTGCCGGCGCGGCCGGCCTCCCCGACCGGCACACCGGCCGCGAGCGCGTCCAGCGCGGCCCGGGTCGAGGGGCCGAGCAGGTCCAGCGAGCCCGCGGCCCGCATCCGCTCCTCCCAGTCCATGAGCGCACAGGCCCACGCGTGCTGGTCCAGGTGGCCATGCCCGGCGATCAGCAGCTCGGCGAGCAGCAGGGTCTGCCAGGTGTCGTCGGTGATCGAACCCGCAGGCAGGTCGGCGGCGATCGGGTGGTCGTGCGGCCCGGGGTGCAGGGCGTCGAGCACCGGCCCGTACCGCGCGACGATCTGTGCCCGGGAGGCGAGCTGGGTCGGCATGCCGAGGGCGTCACCGAGCGCGACCCCGACCAGCGCGCCGAGGGCCCGCTGGTCCGCCGGGCCGGTCACGCGGCGGCGAGCGCGAGCGCCTCCGCCGTCGTCACGACCGTGGCGAGGGGGGCGTAGAGCGCCATCAGCTCGAGTGCCTTCGCGTGCGACGCGTCGTCGAGCCCGGCGCACGCATCGGCGGCGACCAGCACCTGCACCCCGGCGTCCACCGCGGCGAGCACCGTCGAGAGCACGCAGCAGTCGGTGCTCACCCCGCACACGACCAGCCGGTTGTCCTCGCCGACGAGCGTCGCCAGCGTCGGCCCCCACTTGCCGAAGGTGGGCGCGTCGAGGGTGCCGCCGTGCCCGTCGGTGCCGGCCGCACGGGCCGCCACCTCGGCCAGACCCGCCACCACGCCCCAGGCGGGGGCGTCGGGCGGCTGCAGGGCGAACGGCCAGTCCTCGTAGTAGGCCCGCCAGGCACCGGTCGGCACGGCCGGGGCGATGAACCGGGTGAACACCGCGCGGTCGGCGTACGCGGCGGCCAGTGCGCGGACGGGTGCCACGACCTCGTCGAACCGCGGGGTGCGCCACGGGCTGGCCGCGTCGCCGAACACGTTCTGCATGTCGATGACAGCCAGGGCAGGGCTCATGGTGTCTCCACCAGGGTCGCCTGGGTCGGGGGCAGCGACTCCTGCCGCCGGATGGTCCCGGTGCGGGCGAGCCCGCCGACGAAACCGATGACCAGGGCGATGAGCACACCGACGTTCGCGTACGCCCAGGTCCCGTCCTTGCCGCCGATGAGGTCCATGAGGTAGCCCTGCCAGCCGAGCCAGCCGGCGTAGCTGTTCACCACCAGGCCCCAGCCCACCACCGTGCCGATGACGAGCAGCCCGATCGAGGTCCAGTCGACCGAGCGGTAGCGCCCGCCCGTGCGGAACAGATCGGCGACGTCGTAGTCGGCCCTGCGCACCAGCACATCGGCCAGGAAGATCCCGGCCCAGGCCGCGATCGGGACGCCCAACGTGATGAGGAAGCCCTGGAACGGGTAGAAGAACGAATCGGCGACGAACAGCAGGTAGAGCGTGCCGAGCACCATGATGACGCCGTCGATCCCCGCGGCGACCGGTCGCTTCACGGGTAGCCCGGCCGAGATCAGCGCGATACCGGAGGAGTAGATGTCGAGCACCGCGCCACCGACGAACCCGAGGATGGCCACGACGAGGAACGGCACCAGGAACCAGGTCGGCAGGATCGAGGCCAGCCCGGCGATCGGGTCGGCGCTGATCGCGGCCCCCAGCTCGACGTCGGACCCGACGAGCAGCAGACCGAACAGCAGCAGGGCCAGCGGGGCCAGGGCCGCGCCGAACGTCGTCCAGCCGACGACCCCGGCGCCGGAGGCGCTGCGCGGCAGGTACCGCGAGTAGTCGGCGGCCATGTTGACCCAGCCCAGCCCGAAGCCGGTCATGACGAACACCACGGCGCCGATGAAGGCGGCCGTCGACCCGGAGGGCAACGAGGTGACCGTGGCCAGGTCGACGTGGCCCCAGGTGATGACGACGTAGGCGAGGGTGAGCACCGCGGTGATGACGGTGATGGCCGTCTGCATCCGCATGATGAGGTCGAAGCCCACCACGCCACCGGCGATGATGAGCGCCGCCACCACGAGCACGGCGACCACCTGGGTGGCGGCCCCGGTGTGCCAGCCGAGGTTGTCGAACACGGTGACGACGGCCGTGGTGGCCAGGTAGGTGAGGACGGTCTCCCACCCGACGGTGAGCACCCACGAGATGCCGGAGGCCACCCGGTTGCCGTTCACCCCGAGCGCAGCGCGCGACAGCGTCATCGTGGGCGCCGAACCGCGTTTGCCGGCCAACGCCACGAACCCGCACAGCGCGAACGAGAACGTGATCCCGATCAGCCCGGCGACGAGGGCCTGACCGAAGGAGATCCCGAAGGCGAGCACCCAGGCGCCGTAGCCGATGCCGAGCACCGAGATGTTCGCCGCGAACCAGGGCCAGAACAGGTCGCGTGGTCTGCCCTTGCGCTCGGAGTCGGCGATCACCTCGACCCCGTGCGTCTCGACCCGGATCCCTCCGGTGGGCTCGACGACGTCAGCCATGGTTCCTCCCCAGGACGCGTACCCCCGCGCAGGTCAACCTAGTGGTTCGACCCTCGACCGGCCCGCTCGAGCTGAGCGGCGCACCGATCGCCCTCAGTAGCGGATCGCGTCGATCACCTTGACCCGCACCGCGACGAGTGCGGGGATGATCCCGGCGAGCGCGCCGACCCCGGTGGCCGCGGCCATCCCGACGAGTGCGGCGGAGACGGGGAACGGCGGCATGTCCTGCAGCCCCCCGCCGAAGACCGAGTCCAGTGGCACGTTCTTCAGCAGCACCACCGCCAGGACCACCCCGACCAGACCCGCGACGATGGTCGCCACCACCGACTCCATGAGCACCCCGAAGAAGATCCGGCCGGAGGTCGCACCGAAGGAGCGCCGGATGCCGATCTCCCGGATCCGGTAGCGGACCGTCGTCAACGAGATGTTGACCAGTCCGAGGCCGCCGAGCAGCAGGGCGAACCCGCCGACGCCGAGCGCGACCCACTTCGTCGCGTCGTCGAGCGTGCTCATGCCCCAGCTCCGGTTGTCCATCACATCGACCCCGAGCGTAGGGACGGCGGCCTTGACATCACGTGCGAGGTACGACGAGAGGTCGTCGACCGCGTCGGTCGGCACCCACAGGATCAGCGTCGGGAGCGACTGGCCCATCGTCGGGTCCGGCTGGTACCAGCGCATGAGCTGGTCGTAGAGCACGTAGACGGTGGGCGACTCGCCCTCCCACTGCTGCGGCTGGACGCCGATGATCGTCGCGGTCACGGCGTCACCGAGCAGCACCGTGGGGTGGCTGCTCAGGTCGGTGAGACCGAGCTGGGTCAAGAACGCCTGGTTGACCACGATCAGCGGTGCGAACGCCAGCTCGTCGTCCTCGGTGAACCATCGCCCTTCCTCGACCTGCGTCCGGTAGATCGTGCCGTAGGTGGGGTCGACCGCGGACGTCTGCACCTGCTGGGTGCCGGAGGGGAACCTGACGGGCACCTGCGTCTGCTGGTTGCGGGTCGCCCAGGTGACCGAGTACCGCTCCAGGGCCTGCTGGTACGCGGCCTCGTAGGCGGCCCCGTCGGCGGCGGACACCGTGCCGGTCATCGAGTAGGCGTACACCATGAGGGTGACCTCGCGGCCGTTCTGCCGTTCGGACTGCTCGGCGAACCCCTGCTTGAGCATGGCGACGGCGGCTGTGACGCCGGTGATCGCGGTGACGGCGACAGCGACCCCGACGAGGGACAGCAGCACGCGCACCTTGTGGATGCGCAGCTCGTCCCACGCCTCGATGATCGCGCCGACGATGCCGCTCATCGGGCATCCCGGACGCTCGGCAGGGTGCGGGCGGCTGGTGGTTCCAGCTCGCGGGGGACCGGCGGCGCCAGCTCCCGCGGGAGGGCCCGTGCGCCGACGGCGGTCGGGACGTCGCCGACCCACTCGGCCCCGGCCGGGCCGAGGTCGAGCGGGACGAGCACCCCGTCGGCCAATCGGTAGACACGCTGGGCGCGGGCGGCGACCGACAGGTCGTGGGTGATGGTCACCAGGGCGGCGCCGGTCTCGGCGGCCACCGAGTCCAGCAGGTCCATCACGCTCTGACCGGTCTGCACGTCCAGGGCCCCGGTCGGCTCATCGGCCAGGATCACGCGCGGCCCCCGCACGAGCGCACGGGCGATGGCGATCCGCTGCTGCTCACCGCCGGACAGCCGCTCGGGCATCGCGTCCAGCCGGTCGCCGAGCCCCACCCGGTCGAGCATCTGGGCCGCCAGCGTGCGACGACGCCAGAACGCCCGCCCCTTGGCGTACATGAGCGGTGCCATGACGTTCTCCACCACCGTGCGCCCGGGCAGCAGGTTGAACTGCTGGAAGACGAAGCCGAAGTCCCGGCCGCGCCGCACCGTCCGGGCCCGGTTCGACAGCCGGCTCACCGAGGTCCCTTCGAGCAGGTACTCACCGCCGCTCGGGGCGTCGAGCAGGCCCAGGATGTTGAGCAGCGTCGACTTGCCGGTGCCCGAGCGTCCGACGACGGCCACGTGCTCACCGGTCGCCACCTGCAGGTCGACACCGCGCAGGATGTGCAGCATCCGGTCATCGGGCAGCCGGACGGATCTGGTGATCGCGTGCAGATCGATCACGTCAACCGCCGCAGACGGTCGGGTCGTACTGCATGGGGTCGGTGCAGTCGACCTCGCCGCCTGCGCCGCCTGCCACCGGGATGAACTGCAGCACCGTGTCGCCGACGGCCAGGCCGTCGGTGATCTGGACGTACGTGCCGTCGGTGAGTCCGAGGGCCACCGCCCGTTCCTCGGGCTCGGCGTCACCGACGACCACCCAGACGTTGCCGTTCTGGACCGAGCCCTGCACGGCCGTGACCGGGACCGCCGGACCGTCGGCCGTGCCGTTGGTGACCGCCAGGTCCGCGCCGAGGCCGGCGAAGGCGACGACGCCCGCCGGGACGGAGCAGCTGATGGTGCCCGATGTGGTGGTCGAGCCCGAATCGGCCTGGTCCGTGCTGCCCGTGGTGGATCCGGTGGTCTGGTGGGCGATCCGGAGGGAGCCGCAGGTGAACGGTGCGGGGCCACCCTTGAGGGTGACCTGGGCCTCGGTCGGCGCGTTGACCAGCCGGTACTGCTGATCGGCGGTGAGGGTGCCGGTCACGGACAGTGTGCCCGGGGTCACCGTGGCGACGACGTCGCCGACCGCGACGGCCTGGTCCTTGAGGGTCGGCAACGACAGGACGCCCGCGGCCGTGGCCTTGACGACGGTGGTCGTCACCTTGGGCGCGACCACCGTCGTGACCTGCTCACCGGTCTCCGGGTCGGTCGAGGTGACCGGATCCTGTGGTGTCTCCTGCCGCACCTGCAGCACGGGGTCGCCGACCGCCACGGTCGCGCCGTCGGTGGCGAGCAGCTTGGAGACCGTCCCGGCGGCGGTCGCCTTGACCGGTACGGCCGGATCGGCCACCACCGATCCCTCGACGTCCACGGTGTTGGTAATGGTGACCTGTTCGACGGTGACGGTCGGCTCGGTCACCGAACCCGTGGGCTGCACGGGGTCCGCGGATGCGGTCACGTCGGAGCCGACGAAGGCGAGCTTCACGAGTGCGACGGCGATCACGGCCCAGATGATCAGACGGAGCGTGGGGAACACGATTCGACGCACGACGCCCACGGACGGCCTCCAGCGATCTGGTGGGCAGCCCCCTGCGGGATGCCCG
>JAKLPK010000227.1 GCA_022013895.1 Cellulomonas sp.
AGCGCCGGTAGCCAGATGTACTCGAGCGAATCGGCCGGGGAGTCGTTCCACCCGCCGGCCGGGGCGATGCCGGTCCGCAGCGCCACGAGGAGCAGCACCATGCCGAACATGAACGGTGGGGTGGACAGCAGGATGACCATGAGAGCCTGCAGACCGCGGTCGATCCCGTCGTTGCGCCGGATGCCGGTGACGATCCCCACGGTGACGCCGATGAGCACGGAGATCATCAGCGCGACGCCGACCAGGCCGAGGGAGTTCATGAACGCGGGCCAGACGAGCTCGTTCACCGACTGGGTCTGGGAGACGAGCGAGGTGCCGAGGTCGCCGTGGAAGAGCCCGACCACGAGATCCTTGAACTGAGTGGTCAGGGGAAGGTCGAGGCCCATCTCGTGCCGCAGCGCCTCGACCTTGTCCGGGGTGGCGAGCTTGCCCAGGATGAGCCGGGCCGGGTCGCCGGGGATGGCGTGCAGCAGGCTGAAGGTGACGACGACGACGGCGAACAGCACGAACGCGGTCTGTCCGAGTCGGCGGGCGAGCGCCGGGACCAGCCCGCTGTTGCGTCGTGTGCGCGGCGATCGTGCGTCCGAGGCGTCGCCGCCGGTCGGCGCCGAGGGACCCTCGGCGCCGACCGACATTGTGGCCAGGGACATCAGTCGGTCGTGGTGGCCACGCGCAGCCACCCGGTCGGCTCGAAGGTGACCCACTGGCTCGACTCGACGTTCTGGGCGTTGACGAACGCCCAGTCGACGAGCGGGATGAGCGGCAGCTCCTCGCCGAAGAGCACGTTGATCTGCTGCATCAGGTCGGCGCGCTCGGTGCCGGTCGCGGAGACCGCCTGGGCGATGAGCGCGTCCATCTCCGGCGAGGAGTAGCCGGAGAACAGGGCGTTCGTGCCGCCGTCCGACTGCAGGCCCTGGGCCAGCAGGATGTCGGCGCGGTCGACGTAGTCGTAGAGGCCGGAGCTGATGAAGTTGAACGTGAAGTCGGACTGCAGCGTGCCCATCTCGCCACCCTCGACGTGGACGGGGGTGAACGTGATGCCGATCGCGGCCAGGTCCTCGGTGAGGAGTGCGGCCAGGTCCTCGGTGCTCTGCTGACCGGCCATGAACGCGAACTGCAGCTCGCAGCCGTTCTCGCAGGCCGTGCCCTTGAGGAGCTCCTTGGCGCCCTCGACGTCGACGCCCTCCGGCAGCACCGGGTCGGACAGCGTGGAGGTGTTCGGCCAGAACTGGTAGAGCGGCTTGGCCTGACCGGCCCAGATGACCTCGCTGATCTGCTCGCGGTCGATGGCCATCGACACCGCGCTGCGGATCTTGGAGTCGGTGAGGATGCCGTTCTTGTCGTTCGGGATGAGGAAGTTGCCACCGAACGCGGCCGTCACGGTGCCTTCGACGTCGCCGGTGAACTGGTCGAGCGTGTTCGGCGGGATGTTCTCGGCGAGGTCGATCGAGCCACCCTTGAGCTGCACGCCGCGCGTGTTGGAGTCCTGGATGTAGACGAACTCGATCTGCGGCACGGCCGGTGTGGCACCCGTCCAGTTGGGGTTGAGCACCAGGGTGGCGCCGCCGTTGGTCGGGTCGAACGACTTGAGCATGTACGGCCCGGCGGAGATCGGGTTGACGTAGAACTCCTCGTCACCCAGCTTGTCGGCCGGCAGGATCGTGCCGATCTCGGGGTCCGCCAGCAGCGAGAGCACGGACTCCTGGGGGCTGTTGAGCGTGAGGACGACCTCCGAGTCACCGGTCTGCTCGGCGCTCGCCCAGTGGGCCACCATGCCGGCGTTCCACGAACCCTCGTCGTTGATGACCCAGTCGAGGGTCGCTGCGACGTCCTTGGCGGTCAGATCGGTGCCGTCGGAGAACTTCAGGTCGTCGGCGATCTGGAACGTATAGGTCAGGCCGTCGTCGCTGACCTCCCACGAGTCGGCGAGGCCGGGGTCGACGTCCGAGTAGTCCTCGTTGAAGACCGTGAGGGTCCCGCCGATGAGGTTGAGGATCTGCAGCTGGGCCTGGTCAACGGCCTTGTTCGGGTCGAGCGTGCTGATCGAGGCACTGGTGCCGACGACGAATGTCGAGGGCGCCTCGCTCGAGGCGGTGGCTGACGAGGCAGACCCGCCCGAGGAACAGGCGCTCAGAGCCAGCAGGGCTGCTCCGGTCGCAGCAACGGCGCCGAGAACGCGCCGGCGGGTGCCCGAGACCGACCGGTGCGGTCGTCGTGGGGCGGGAGACGTCGAGGGGCTCACGGGGTACCGACCTCCTTGCCGCGGAGTGGCCGCGGTGCCATCGGATAGTGGGCGGAACAGTAGTCGTCCGATTCTGAGCGGTCAACTGAGTCAGAGACTTGTCCTCTGACAAGTTAGCGCCTAGCGTCGGCTTGTCAGACTGAGGCGGGAGGTGCGCGATGAGTGGTCCAACCGGTGACCTGCACGCCCGTATCGGGGTGGCCCGGGCCGACATCACGCCACCCGTCGGCATCCGCAACCACCTGTGGGGAGCCTCACAGCACGAGACCGCGGACGGCGTCCACCGGCCGCTCACCGCGACGGCGCTGGCCGTGGTCGACGACGGCGGCACCGCCCGCATCCTGCTCAGCCTCGACGTGTGCGAATGGACCGATCCCGCCGATGAGCTCGTGGTCCGGGACGCCGTCGCCCGCCGCTGCGCACTCTCGCCCGCAGACCTGCTGCTGCACTCCACCCACACGCACTCGGCGGCCGCGCCCTGCACCCGGCAAGCCGTGAAGACCGGCGGTGAGCACATCGCCGGGCATCTCGCGCTCATCGCGCAGCGCTGCGCCCATGCCGCTCATGAGGCGCTGGCCAGTGCCCGCCCCGCCGTGCTCAGCTGGGGGACCGGTGCCAGCGCGCTGGCCGTCGACCGTGACCAGGACCTCGACGGGCGTCAGGTGGTGGGCTGGGAGCAGGGCGTCCCGGCCGACACCACCGTGCTCGTCGGGCGGGTGACCGGCCAGGACGGGAGCCCGATCGCCGTCCTGGTCGGCTACGCGTGCCACGCGACCGTTCTCGGCTGGGGCAACCGGCTGCTGTCCCCGGACTACGTCGGTGCCCTGCGCGAGGACGTGGAAGCCGCCCTCCCAGGTGCGCTGTGCCTGTTCGTCCAGGGCGCCTCGGGTGAGCTGGCACCGGCTCACCAGTACTCGGCCGACCCGGCCGACGCCGACCGCGCAGGACAGGCTCTCGCGCTGGCCGTGCGGGCGACGCTCACGCTCATGGACCCGCCGGACCAGCGGCTGCAGCTCGCCGGGGTCGTCGAGTCAGGCGCGCCGCTGGGCGTCTGGGAGCCCCGGCCGGCCCCGGCGAGGCACGACGTGGCCAGCCAGGTCCTCACCGTGCGGCTGGCCCGCCGCACCCCGCCCGGGGCCCCCGTCGCCGAACCGTTGCCCGAGCACGTGCGCGCCGAACGAGCCGCACGTGCGGTGGCGGTCGACCACGCCGCCGGGCAGGACGCCTGGATCGACTACCCGGTGTGGGTGTGGCAGCTGGGCGAGGCCGTCGTCATCGCCCACCCCGGTGAGGCGTACTCCTGGCTGGCCCAGACCTTGCGCGCCGCGCTGGCCCCCCGCCCGGTGCTCATCGCCAACCTCACCAACGGAGCCGGGGCGTTCTACCTGCCACCGGAGACCGCTTATGCACGTCCCAGCTACACCGTCGGTCAGACGCCCGCCGGGCCGGGCAGCCTCGAGGCGGTCGCCCGGGCCGTGCTGGACCACCTGGGCCTGCTGGACCACCTGGGCGTCAGCCCCACCCCGTCGCACGACCTGTTCATCACCCCGCAGCAAGGAGTCGAGTCATGACGCACCCGCGTCCCATCCGTGTCGGCGTCGTCGGTCTGGGACGGGGGCAGACCTTCATCGACCAGTCCACACCCATCGTCGGGATGGAGCTGGTCGCGATCTGCGACACCTGGGAGGAACGGCTCGTCGAGTTCGGCGCCGCCCACAAGGTCGCGACGTACACCGACTTCGAGAAGTTCCTCGAGCACGACATGGACGCCGTCGTGCTCGCCAACTACTTCCACGAGCACGCCGACTTCGCGATCATGGCGCTGCGTGCCGGCAAGCACGTGATGAGCGAGACCGCCGCCTCGTTCACCCCCGCCCAGGGGGCCGCGCTGGTGCGCGAGGTCGAGAGGTCCGGGCTCATCTACATGTTCGCGGACAACTACCCGTACATGGCCTACAACCAGGAGATGCGCCGGCTCTACCAGGAGGGCGCCATCGGCGACTTCCGCTACGGCGAGGGGGAGTACGTGCACCCCATCTCGGCGCACCTGTTCAACTCCATCGCCATGAGCCCCGACCACTGGCGCAACTGGTTGCCGGTCACCTACTACTGCTCGCACTCGCTGGCCCCCGTGATGTTCGTGACCGACACCACGCCGGTCAAGGTCTCCGGGTTCGTCATCGCCCACGACCCGGACGATGCGAACAAGGCCCGCACTGTGCGCCGCATGGACACCGCCAGCATGATCGTGCTGACGATGGACAACGGCGCCATCGTCAAGCTGTTGCAGTACGACCTGCGCGGGCACGGCAACTACGTGCGCATCGTCGGGAACCAGGGCCTCATGGAGAACGGTCGCGGACCGCTGGAGGACCACCTGCGGGTGCGCCGCGAGCCGTTCGAGAAGCCGGCCGGTGTCCCGGTCGAGACCAGCTACCTGCCGGACTTCCCGGTGTTCGGCCGCGAGGCGGCGGCCACCGGCCACGGCGGCGGCGACTTCTTCATGAACTACGAGTTCGCCCAGGCCATCCGCACCGGGGTGCAGCCGTACTTCGACGTCTACAAGGGTGTGCAGATGGCCCTGGTCGGCGCACTGGCCTACCGCTCGGCCCTCGAGGACAACCGCTCCATCGTCATCCCCGACCTGCACGACCCGGCCGTGCTCGATGCGATGGCGAATGACCACTTCTCCCCGGACCCGGCCGATGCCGGCGGCGACAACCCGCTGCCGTCGGTGCTCGGTCACGTCGAGCCGACGCCCGAGGGCAAGGCTTACGCGGCCGAGGTCTGGTCGCGGACGGATGAGCTGCTGTTCGGCGGGGGACTCTGGGACCGCTGAGTCTGGCAGTGACGGAGGGGCTCGGGTCACGTGACCCGGGCCCCTCCGTCGTCTTGGGCCGCCGAGGTCTCAGTGGCTGTGGTCGTGGTGGGCGTCGGGGTAGTGCTCGTGCGTGTGGGTCACGGCCTCGTGGGTGTGCAGGTGCCGGTGGCTCACGCCTGCGGGCACGGCCTCGGGGTGGCTGTGGTCGTGATGGCCGTCGTCGTGCCCGTGCTGGTGATCGTGGGTGACGGCTTCGTGGGTGTGCTGGTGCCCGTGCCGTTCGGACAGGTGCAACCAGGCGCCGAAGGCCATGAGTGCCCCGGCCACGACGAGCTGGTAGGTGACCGGCTCACCGAGCGCGACGGCCAGGACTGCGCCGAAGAACGGTGCGATCGAGAAGTACGCCCCGGCGCGTGCGGTGCCGACGTGGCGCAGCGCGACGATGAACAGCACCAGGCTCACCCCGTACGCGAGCAGACCCAGCACCAGCGCCGCGGCCGTCGTCGCCGCACCGGGCAGCCGGGCACCGAGCGCGAGCGCCACGACGAGGTTCGTCGGGCCCGCGACAGCACCCTTGACGGCCGCGAGCCAGGTCGCGTCGGTGAGCGCGACCTTGCGGGTCAGGTTGTTGTCCAGCGCCCAGCACGCACAGGCGCCGAGGATCGCCAGGGCGGGCCACACGCTCGTGACCTGCGCCTGGGCGTTCGGGACCGAGATCACGACGGCCCCGGCGACGATCGCCAGCATCCCGAGCACCACGCGGCGCCCCGCCGGTTCGCGGAACACGACCCAGGCGATCACGGCGGTGAGCACGCCCTCGGCGTTGAGCAGCAGCGAGGCGCCCGAGGCGGGCATCGACGCCAGACCTGCCATCAGGAGCACCGGTCCCGCGATCCCGCCGGTCGCCACGGCGCCCACCAGCCACGGCAGCTCGGGGCGGGCGAGCCGGACGGGGGCGGCCCGGCGGACCAGGCGCCACACCCACAGCCCCGCCCCGGCCCCGGTGTAGAGCAGGCCGGCGAGCAGCCAGGGGCTGACCTCGCCCAGCAGGAGCTTGGCGAGCGGCGCACTCGCGCCGAACAGGAGAGCAGCCAGCAGCGCGGCGCGCACGCCGGGGTTGCTGACGCCGTGGGAGGTCGGGGTCACGGCCCCATCGTCCCGTGCTCGCGGGGCGGGGTGCGATCCGGGGCCGTGGGCGGGTCGCCGCCGTGGCCGGCCAGCCGGCGGTCCGGCCGGCTCACCCGCCGTGGGTCCCGTCGACCGGTCGGTCCGTCCGCACCATCCTGATAAGGGGCATCGGGCCGGCCGCAGTTCGCTCGAGCTGCGGCGCGAACCCGAAGGTGGTGTAGAGCCGGATCGCGCGGGCGTTGAACGGGCGGACGTCAAGCGCGAGCGCGACGCCGGGGTGCTCGGCGGCGGTCTGGTCGATGGCCCGCTGCACCAGCAGCCGACCGAGCCCGCGGCCGCACCGGTCGGGATGCAGCCCGCAGGAGATCAGCACCACCGTGGGTCGGCCCGCGAGACGTAGCCGGAGGAATCCGATGAGCTCACCGGTCCCGGATCGCAGGGCGCTGAACTCGGTCGCCCGCTTCGCCGGATCGCCGATCGCCCAGCCCTGCGCGACGACCTCGTCCCAGGGTGGCGAGTCGTAGCAGTCGTACGGCGGCGGATAGCGCCACGAGGTGACCTCGTGCGCGTCGAGCTCGGTGAACGGGCCGAACGCGACCGCCTGGTGCGACATCGCGGTGGTCACCGCCTCTCGTCGATGGGCGGCAGGCTACTCGCGGCCCCTCCCGGACCTGCGCCCGGCACAGCCCCGTGGCCGTGGTGCCGCTGACGGTGCCGTCGGCCAGCAGGTCCAGGCCGTCGGGCACAACCCGGGAGGAGCCGGCGAACCGTCGCACGACGTGCCGGCCGGTGACCTGGCCGTCGGAGTGGGTGCGGAGCGAGGACGTGCAGCGCCTGGCCAGTCCAGGCGACATGTCCGGCCGCGCCATCACTCGGCCCGCCGATGGCGGGGGCCGAGGCACCGACGCTCGGAGGTTGGCACCTTCGCGTGGCCCGGCCGTGGGGGCGCCGCTCGACGGCCGAAGAGGTTGCGACCGGATGCTTGTCGCCCTGCTCCAGCCGAGCTGCTCACGTGCCGCAGATCAACCGACAGTCACGACCGTCAGCGTCGCCCAGTCGTTGAGGCCGCGGTGCTCTGCGTGGATCACGTGCGACCCAACCGAGGTCGGCTGGCAGAGCCCCTGAGGGCACGGCTGACCGTCCCAGGTGATGTGCGCCTCGTCGGTGACGTCGCCGATGAGCACACCGTTCGGTTGGTACGCCACAACGCTGTAGCTCTGGCCCGAACCGAGGGGCACGCTGGTGTCCTCCCTCGGAGAGAGGATGATGTATCCGACGTACGGGCGGGACGACTCGTTGGCCCAGTACTCTTCGGACGCGATGATGCCGCCGATGACCTGCTCGTCCCGCGCGCCGTGCTGGATCGCCGAAACCCACGTGCCTAGTCCCGCCGGGTCGAGACCGCGGCCAAGCAGCCACCTGTAGTAGCCGTCGATGACCGTCGACAAGTACTCCGTCGACAGTAGGAAGCCCATCGCCACCTGCGCGCGGGTCGCGCCGCTAGTGAGCTGACTGACCCAGAAGGCGACTTCCGAGTCGCCAGCCTCGCGGCCGAGGACGTCGGCGTACAGCGTCCTGACCCAGTCTGCGGAGGTTCCCCCGGCGCCGGCCCAGTACTCGTCGGAGGCGATGAACCCAGAGTCCAGCTGCTCGATGGTCATGCCTGCGCCCATGTTGCGGAGCCAGAACTGCAACCCCGCGGGGTCGGGCCCACGACCGAGGTACGCAGCGTAGGCATCGGTGATCAGGCCGGACCGGAACTCCTCCGACGAGGTGATCGCGTTGGCGACGGCGATGCGCGGCGTGCCCCAGTTCAGCGCTCCTGTCCACGTCGAGCGGCCCGTCATATCCGGCGCGCGACCGAAGAGGTCCTCATACACGGAGATCACGTAGTTGTCTGTCGCGCTGGAGGGAGGCGCGGCAGTAGCCGATCCTGCCGCGAAAGGGAGCGGCAGGCTGACGACGGCGAGCGCGACAACCGGTCGGACGATATGCACGCGGTCTCCGAGGGGAACGAGAGGAGCGGGCGCAGCGAGGTCGCCGTGCCCGACGCCGGGCTCTTCCGCAGGGCGCCTCCGCGGGCCACCGCCTCAGACATCGACGTGACCGGAGAATACCGGGTATCCGACCGGCCGCGGGCGGATTGCGTCGCGAGTGACCGCACGCCTTGGTGCGGCACGATGGCGGCGTGCGCACGCCTTCTACCGGTCCGCGATCTGGCTATGCCCTTGTCGTGGTTCGCCGAGAGGCGGCGACGACACTGAGGTGGGGCGAGGACGTCGTGGCGGTCCGCGGCGGACGGGTGGTGACGTGGTCGAGTCCCGAGGACTGCTTCGCCGAGGGGTCTGGTGCGGGCTGGAGTGCGGCTGACGACGAGCCGACGTGGATGGACCTGACACCCGCGCTCGAATGGCACGCCCGTCAGCGTCGGGGTCTCGATGCCAAGGTAGTGCTCGACTTCTGGAACCTCG
>JAKLPK010000228.1 GCA_022013895.1 Cellulomonas sp.
AGTAGGCGACGTTATGCCCCTCCATCTCGAGCGACAGCCGCATCAGCTCGACCTTGGCTTTGGCCTTGGTGAGGGTGGCGAGGTCGGGGGGCGTGATGGGTTTTGCTGAGCGGGCCATGTCGCGTTGGTCAGGCCGCGCCCTTGAGCAGCCGGTCGGCCGCGGCGCGGGCCTCTGCCGTGATCTCCGCGCCTGCCAGCATCCGCGCGATTTCCTCGCGGCGCGGGTCGGCGGCCAGCGTGTTGACGCTGGTGGCGACGCGCTTGCCCTTGTCGAGGGCATCCTTGGAGATCAAGAGATGCTGGTCGGCGCGGGCGGCGACCTGCGGGGCGTGCGTCACCGCCATCACCTGGACCTTGCCGGCCAAGCGCGCCAGCCGCGCGCCGATGGCGTCGGCCACCGCGCCGCCGACGCCGGTGTCGATCTCGTCGAACACCAGCGTGGGCGCCGAGCCCTTGTCGGACAGCACCACCTTCAGCGCCAGCAGGAAGCGCGACAGCTCGCCGCCGGAGGCCACCTTCATCAGCGGACCGGCGCGGGTCCAGGGCATCGCCGCCGCCGTCACGCAGCCACCGACCGAACTCGCAGACGTCGTCACGTCGGACCTGCTCCACCGTCGCACCCTCCGGGAGCCGGCCCGTGTCGATCGCGTGCCGCAGACGTCGCTTCCACGCGCCGTGGGCCGCCACGGCAGCTCGCAGGGGATGGCGGGGCACACCGGCAGCCAGGACGTCCACATCGGTCTGCTGCGCCTCGAGGGTCCTGGTCACCCGCTCCAGCCACTGCCGCGACCGCGCCACGGCCGCCTGAGCGGCCGCGGCGGCCGAGGCCGTCACCGTCACCGACTCCTGCAACGAGGCTGCGGCATCGGCCGACTCCGACGCCGACCGGTTGAGCTCCCCGATCGCCGCCGTCTGCTGCTCGACAGCCGCCGAGATCGTGTGCTGCAGCTCCTCGACCCTGCCCAGCACCTCCGCGATCGTCGCGACGGCCGCCTTGACGGCATCGGTGTCGGTGGCCAACGACGCCAACCGCGCGGTGATCTGCTCGGTGGCCTCACCGGTCTGGTTGGCGAGGTCCTTCACCTCACTGGCGACCACCGCGAATCCCCGTCCGGCCTCACCCGCCCGCGCGGCCTCGATGGTCGCGTTGAGCGCGAGCATCCGGGTCTGGCTCGAGATCCTTGACACCGCGCCCACCACCGAGGAGATGTCCTCGACCGAACCGGTGAGATGGTCGACGCGCTCGTGCACCTCGTTCATCGCGCCCTGTGCGCGCACGGCGACCGACAGCGACGTCGAGGCCGTCGATCCGACCTCACGCATGCTCGCCTCGAGCTCCTCGGCGGCGGCGCTCACTGCGGCCGAGGCCGCCGCCACGTGATCGGTCGCCGACCGGGCGACCGCGCTCGAGGAGACCGTGTCGTCGGTGGACGCGGCGATCGCGTCGACCGACTCGGACAGGTCCTCCACACCGAGGCCCATCTCGTCGTTGCGGCCGCGCAGCGCATCGATGCGGCTCAGGTCCACCTCCGACTGCTCGGGTTCGGACGGGTGGGGACGGTGCAGCACTGACACGAGGACTCCTCGACACGGCGACCCTGCTGGCCCGTGACCTGTGACCGCGACGGTGCAGACCACGTGATCGGACGGAGCCGACCACCCAGGACGATCGTCCGACCCCGCACCGTGATGACCCGTGCCCCGGACCGGGTCCCGGTCCGCCGGGCAGATCCGGTCCGACGTTGAGCCGCGCCAGGACCTAGGACCCAGGACTGGTCGGCCGACGAACGTGCGCACCGACCCGTGGAAGACTCGGATCGTGGACTTCACCTCGGCCTACGCCCACGGCTTCGCCCGGATCGCGGCCTGCACCGTGCCCGTGGCCGTCGCCGACCCCGCGACCAACGCCGCAGCAGTCGTCGCACAGGCACGTGCCTGCCACGACGAGGGAGTCGCCGTCGCCGTCTTCCCCGAGCTGTGCCTGTCGGGCTACGCGCTCGACGACCTGTTCCTCGCCGACCCGCTGCTCGCGGGCGTCGAACGTGCGGTGCGGACCGTCGTCGAGGCATCGGTCGAGCTGCGCACCGTCCTGGTGGTCGGCGCACCGCTCCAGCACCAGAACCGGGTGCTCAACACCGCCGTCGTGGTGCACCGCGGCCGGGTGCTCGGCATCGTCCCCAAGTCGTCCCTGCCGACCTACCGCGAGTTCTACGAGCGGCGCTGGTTCGCGCCGGGTGACGATGTGCGCGGCACCACCGTGGTCGCCGGCCAGGAGGTCCCCATCGGCCCGGACCTGCTGTTCGAGGCGCAGGACGTCCGCGGGCTGACCCTGCACGTCGAGATCTGCGAGGACATGTGGGTCCCGGTCCCCCCGTCGGCCACCGCGGCGCTCGCCGGGGCCAGCGTGCTGGCGAACCTGTCCGGGAGCCCGATCACGGTCGGCCGCGCCGAGGACCGTCGGCTGCTCGTGCGTTCAGCCTCGGTTCGCTGCCTGGCCGCCTACGTGTACGCCGCCGCCGGTCAGGGCGAGTCGAGCACCGATCTGGCCTGGGACGGCCAGACCATGATCTACGAGGTCGGCGACCTGCTGGCCGAGGGGTCGCGCTTCTCCCCCGATGCCGTGCGCACCGTCGCGGATGTCGACCTCGACCGGATCCGGCAGGAACGGCTGCGCACCGGCACCTTCGACGACAACCGGCGCACCGTGGCGAGCGAGCCCGCCCGCCGGGTCCGGTTCCGGCTCGACCCGCCGACCGGGGACATCGGGCTGCGCCGCGCCGTGCACCGGTTCCCGTTCGTCCCCGACGACCCGGCGCGGCTCGCCCAGGACTGCTACGAGGCCTACAACATCCAGGTCAGCGCCCTCGAGAAGCGGCTGACCGCGATCGGGCAGCCGAAGATCGTGATCGGCGTCTCCGGCGGTCTCGACTCCACCCACGCGCTCATCGTCGCGGCCCGGGCAATGGACCGGCTCGGGCGACCGCGCAGCGACATCCTCACGTTCACCCTGCCCGGCTTCGCCACCAGCGAAGGCACGAAGGCCAGCGCCCTGGCCCTCATGGACGCCCTGGGCACGACGGGCGAGACGATCGACATCCGACCCGCGGCCCGCCAGCTGCTGGCCGACCTCGGGCACCCGTTCGCGGACGGCGAACCGGTGTACGACGTGACCTTCGAGAACGTGCAGGCCGGGCTGCGCACCGACTACCTGTTCCGGGCGGCCAACCAGCGCGGCGGGATCGTGCTGGGGACCGGCGACCTGTCGGAGCTCGCGCTCGGCTGGTGCACCTACGGGGTCGGCGACCAGATGTCGCACTACGGCATCAACGCAGGTGTGCCGAAGACGCTCATCCAGCACCTGATCCGCTGGGTGATCGACGAAGGCCACTTCGACACCGCGACCAACGCCGTGCTGGCCACGGTGCTCGACCAGGAGATCTCCCCCGAGCTGGTCCCGGTGGCGCCCGGTGAACGGATGCAGAGCACCCAGGACATCGTCGGGCCCTACCCGTTGCAGGACTTCACCCTGTTCCACGTCCTGCGCCGGGGATACGCGCCGAACAAGATCGCCTTCCTCGCCTGGCACGCGTGGCACGACGCCGCGGCCGGCGCCTGGCCGCCCGGCTGGCCCGACGAGACCCGCTCCGCCTACGACCTCGCGACGATCCGCCACTGGCTGGAGGTCTTCGTCCGCCGGTTCTTCGCCCACCAGTTCAAGCGTTCCGCCCTGCCGAACGGCCCCAAGGTCACAGCCGGGGGCACTCTCTCACCCCGCGGCGACTGGCGGATGCCCTCCGATGCCTGCGCCGCCGCCTGGCTGACGGACCTCGACGAGAAGGTGCCGCCGAACATCTCCTGAACGCGGGACGGCCGGGTCGCCCCGACCGGAGCCGAGCAGCTCCCGCCGCTCCATCATGGCTCCATGGGACTGGCCTGCGACTACTTTGTGGCTCCCTGCGACCGCGACGCAGCGGCGACCCTGGACCGGCACGACCGCACCGGTGGGCCGGGCGACGACGGCCCGACCTACCCGACGGTGGACGGTCGCGGGGTGGACCCGAGCCTGCACCTGGTCCAGCTCCATGAGGTGTGCACGGGCGAGCGGTTCATCGAGCTCCACCACGGTCCGGTGATCACGTTCGTCGCCGAACGGAACGGTGCCGAGCGGGTGGTCGTCAAGCTCACCGGAAACCTCACCACTGTCCTGGCTTCGGCCTCCGACGCCCAGCTCGAGCGGGCGGCCACCCGGTGGTCGCAAGCCCGCCCCTCCGGGAGCGACGCCGACGCCGATCGGCTCGTGGCGGTCCTGCGAGGCCTGTGCGGCCTGGTCCGGCTGGCGCGGCGCGAACGTCAGCACGTCTACTGCTCGCTGTCGGTCTAGCGGCGGCGTGCCCTCGTCCCCGACGGACCGGGGGCGAGGGCACGCACGGTGCTCAGATGAACAGGATCTGCGCCCCGTCGGTCATCTCGATGAATGTGGACGCGTTGATGATGCCGGACAGGTCGTCCCGCAGGTCCTCCTCCGTGACGTGGAACATGTCGGCGGACATCTTGCAGGCCCACAACGACCCGCCTGACGCGACGATCTGGTCCAGGAAGTCCGGCACGGTGGGGATGCCCAGATCGGCGATCTGCTTCTTGAGCATCCGGGTGGCCAGGCCGGTCATCCCGGGCGCCGGCGCCAGCGCCTGCGGCATCCGGACGCTGCCCATCCGCATGGCGGCGTTGCCCGCCGGGCTGAACGCCATCTCGTCGGCCCGGTC
>JAKLPK010000229.1 GCA_022013895.1 Cellulomonas sp.
CCCGGCCTCGGGGTCCTCGGTGGTCGGCGTTTTGTGACACTGGGTGGCCTGCCAGCCGGCCGAGACGATGCGATGGGCGAGCGTCGCGGCAGCGATGGGCGTGACGGCACCGACGACCTTGGCGACGGTGGACTGCTTGGCGTTGTCCGGCACGAGGTCCTCCTGCGAAGCGGCTGTGCGGTCCACGCTAGTGCCAGGCCGTGACAGCCGTCGCCGCGAATCCGGCCGCCCGGCCGGTGTCCGGGGTCTGAATCCCACCCAAACCCTGGCGAACCAGGACAGGTTCAGCTACGGTTTCCGTCGCAGAAGGTCGATCTGGCGACTGTTTCGACTGTGTGAACTGCCATGGGCCACGAATTGCGTCCGTCCACCGGGGGAGTACGCCATGACGATCCAGTCCGAGTCCGACGCCGCACCGATCGGCTATCCGGAGACCGCGTCGAAGGGCCTCAAGGGTGGGGCTCTCGGTCTCGTCTCGTCCGTCGTCGTCGGGATGGCCTCCACGGCACCCGCCTACTCGTTGGCCGCGAGCCTCGGGTTCGTCGTCGCCTCCGGCGGTGCGATCCTGGCCGGGGTCAAGGCGCCCGCGATCATCCTCATCGCCTTCATCCCGATGTACTTCATCGCCGTGGCCTACGCCGAGCTCAACAAGGCCGAACCCGACTGCGGCACCACGTTCACCTGGGCGACCCGGGCGTTCGGCCCGTGGGTCGGCTGGATGGGCGGCTGGGGGATCATCGCCGCCGATGTGATCGTGATGGCCAACCTCGCGCAGATCGCGGGCTCCTACTCCTTCACCTTCCTCGGTGACCTGGGCTGGACCGCTGCCGCCGCGCTCGCCGACTCCACGTTGTGGTCCACGGTTGCGGGCGTCGTGTGGATCGCCGTCATGACGTACATCTGCTACCGCGGGATCGAGGTCTCGGCCAAGCTCCAGTACGGGCTGCTCGGGATCGAGGTCGTGGTGCTCGTCCTGTTCGCCGCCACCGCGCTGGTGAAGGTCTACAGCGGCAACGCCGAGGCCTACTCGCTGCACCCGTCGCTGTCCTGGTTCTGGCCCGGCGGTCTGGACTTCGGCTCCGTGATGGCTCCGGCCCTGCTCACCGCCGTGTTCATCTACTGGGGCTGGGACACCGCGGTGGCCACCAACGAGGAGGCCGACGACCCGGCGACGACGCCCGGCAAGGCCGCCGTGCTGTCGACCGTGCTGCTGCTCCTCACCTACGCCCTGGTCACCGTGGCCGCCGTCTCGTTCGCGGGCGTCGGCACCGAGGGCATCGGCCTCGGCAACGCCGAGAACTCCACCGACGTCTTCGCCGCGATCGGTCCGGCGCTGTTCGGCGACTCGGTGCTCGGGCACCTGGGTCTGCTGCTGCTGTCGGCCTCGATCCTCACGTCGGCCTCGGCCAGCACCCAGACCACCATCCTGCCGACCGCCCGGACCGCACTGTCGATGGGGGCCTACAAGGCCCTGCCGGCCTCGTTCACCAAGATCCACCCGAGGTTCCTCACGCCGACCGTGGCGACCGTGGCGATGGGCGTGGTCTCCGCGGTGTTCTACGTGCTGTTCACCCTCATCAGCGGCAACCTGCTGAGCGCCCTCATCGGCTCGGTCGGTCTGATGATCGCTTTCTACTACGGGCTGTCGGGTTTCGCGTGCGTGTGGTTCTACCGCCGGACGTTCACCTCGAACGTGCGTGACTTCGTGATGCGGGGCGTCCTGCCCGGGCTCGGCGGGGTGATGCTTCTCGTCGGGTTCGTGTTCGCGCTCAAGAGCTACGCGGCCGCCGACTGGCTCACCGACGACGCCGGCAACAACGTGACCATCCTGGGCTTCGGCGCCGTCGCCGTGGTGGGCGTCGTGGCGATCGGGCTCGGGCTGGCGCTCATGCTGATCTGGCGGCTGCGGGCGCCGGCGTTCTTCTCACCCGGCGAACCGCTCGGCCGCCGCGGCCACCACGACCTCATCCTGGCCGGCATGGCCGCGGTCGACGACACCGTCCGGCTGCCCGACTCCCGGCTGCCCGACCTGGTCATCGCCCCCGACCTGTCCAACCTGCCCGAGGGTGCGACGGCCATCGACGCCGAGACCGGCGAACCGGTCGAGCGGCCCCAGGACTGAGCTCGCGCGGGCCCTGTCGTTCGCAGCGGTAGGCTCTGCCGCGAACGACAGGGGAGCGTCGGGTACCGGAGCATCGGGCCCAGGACGCTGAGAGTGCGGACAACCGCAGACCCTCGAACCTGATCCGGCTCGCACCGGCGTAGGGAGTCGGGAATTCTCTCCCCCGTGTCGCTCCGGCGCGCCGGGGTGGCACGGGACCCCTCCTTGTTGACGAAGGAGGAGCACCACCCATGAGCACACCGTCCACCCCCGCCGGTTCCCACCCCGAACCTCCCCCCCACCCCTCCCACCCCCCGCGTTTCCGAGGCGGGGCATGGCCCGCACCTGCCCAGCCTCGGAATCCCGGACGGACCGGGGGGACCGGGGGGAGCGGGGGGCGCGGGCGCGGGAGGAGGGTGGTGGTGGCCCTGCTCGGGGCGGGGGTGGTCGGGCTCTCGGGGTGCTCGGCGGTGGGTAGCTCCGCGAGCAGTGGGTCGTCGTCCTCGGACGGGACCGTCACCCTCGTCACCCACGACTCGTTCGTGCTGCCCGACGATGTGCTGGCCGACTTCACGGCGCAGACCGGGCTCACCGTCAAGATCGTCCAGCAGGGCGACGCCGGGGCCCTGGTCAACCAGCTCGTGCTCACCAAGGACTCGCCGCTCGGTGACGCCGTGTTCGGCATCGACAACACCTTCGGCAGCCGCGCGCTCGACGAGGGGGTGGTCACCGCCGCCGCCCTCACCGCCCCGGCGTTGGCCGATGCCAAGACCCACGCCCTGGCCGGTGACAGCACCGGCGCGCTCACCGCGATCGACTACGGGGACGTCTGCCTCAACGTCGACCACACCTGGTTCGCCGACCAGGACCTGGCCGAACCAGTCTCCCTGAGCGACCTCACCAGACCCGAGTACAAGGACCTGCTCGTCGTGCCCAGCCCGGTCACCTCCTCGCCCGGGTTCGCCTTCCTGCTGGCCACGATCGGTGCGTTCGGCGTCGACGGGTGGCAGGACTACTGGACGGCCCTGGAGGCCAACGGCGTGCAGGTGGCCAACGGCTGGACCGACGCCTACGAGACGGACTTCACGGCGGGTGGCGGCAACGGCTCGCGCCCGATCGTCCTGTCGTACGCCTCGTCCCCCCCGTTCACCATCGCCGACGGCGCCACCGAACCGACGACGGGTGCGCTGCTCGACACCTGCTTCCGGCAGACCGAGTACGCCGGGGTGCTCACCGGGGCGGCCAACCCCGAGGGCGCCGCCGAGCTCGTCGACTTCCTGCTCTCCGACGAGGTTCAGGCCGCGATCCCCGACAACATGTACATGTACCCGGTGAGCACCGCGGTGTCGCTGCCCGAGGTCTGGACGCAGTACGCACCGCTGGCGACCGCACCCTTCGAGGTCGATCCGGCCGATATCGCCGCCGGTCGCCAGGAGTGGTTGCAGCAGTGGTCCGATCTGGTCACGGGCTGATCGTGGTGGATGCCGCCACCGGTCCCGGCGCAGCCGCGTCGCAGGCCGGTGGGGCACCGCCCCAGGCCGGTGGGGCACCGCCCGAGGCCGGTGGGGCGCCGCCCCAAGCCGATGGGGCACCGCCCCGGGCGGGCGGCACCGCGGCGCAACCGGGCGCGGTGCCCCCGACCGGGTCGGGGCGCGCCGGTGTGTGGTTCGGCCGGCTGGGCTGGGCGCTCGCGGCCGCGCTGCCGCTGGCGTTTCTCGGGGTGTTCTTCGCCTGGCCGGTGGTCGTCATGGTCGGGCGCGGCTTCGTGGTCGACTCCTCGCTCGACCTGTCGGGGTTCGCGCAGGTGTTCTCCCGGCCGCGCACCTGGCGGGTGATCGGGCTCACGCTGGTCCAGGCGGTGGCGGCCACCGTGATCTGCGTGCTCATCGGCCTGCCGGGGGCGTACACGCTCTACCGGCGCCAGGCCTTCCGGGGCCGACGTGCCCTGCGCGCGTTCGTCACCGTGCCGTTCGTGCTGCCGACCGTCGTGGTCGGGGTGGCGTTCCGGACGCTGCTGGTCGAGAACGGACCGCTCGGGTTCCTGCATCTGGACCACACGCTGGTCGCCATCGTCGCGGCGCTCGTGTTCTTCAACTACTCGGTGGTGGTCCGGTCGGTCGGCGGTATGTGGGAGCGGCTCGACCCGCGGGCCGAGCAGGCCGCCCGGTCGCTGGGCGCCTCGCCGCTGCGGGCGTTCGGCACCGTGACGCTGCCCGCGCTCACCCCGGCCATCGCCTCGGCCGCCTCCCTGGTGTTCCTGTTCAGCGCGACGGCGTTCGGCACCGTGCTGGTGCTCGGCGGGCTGCAGTTCGGCACCATCGAGACCGAGATCTGGGTGCAGACCACCCAGTTCCTCGACCTGCGGGCGGCCGCGGTGCTGTCGATCACCCAGCTCGTCGTCGTCGCCGGGGCACTCCTGGTCGCCGGGCGGGCGCGGTCGGCACGCGAGCGCGCGCTCACCCTCACCGAACCGGCGCAGGGCGGGCCGCCGGCCTCCCGGGCGCTCGACCTCGGCGCCGGGGCGGTGACCGGTGCGGTGGTGCTGGCGCTCACGGCACCGCTGGCGGCGCTCGTCGTGCGGTCGCTGCGCGTCGGCGACGGCTGGGGGCTGGACCACTACCGGGCGCTCGGCACCCCGACGCCCGGTCTGGGCACCACAGCGCTCGATGCCGCGGTGACCTCGCTGCGGGTGGCGGTCGATGCGACCTGGCTGTCGCTGCTGGTGGGCGGGCTGCTGGCGCTCGTGCTGTCGCGGCGACCGGCGCGGCCGGGGGCGCGGCGAGCCCTGAGCGGGCTGGACGCCCTCGTCATGCTGCCGCTCGGGGTCTCGGCGGTCACCGTCGGGTTCGGGCTTCTGCTGGCCATGGACCGGCCGTTCGGCCTCCCGGTGGACCTGCGGACCAGTCCGCTGCTGGTGCCGATAGCCCAGGCGACGGTGGCCGTCCCGCTCGTGGTGCGGACGGTGCTGCCGGTGCTGCGCGCGATCGACCCGCACCTGCGTGAGGCGGCCTCGACACTGGGCGCCGCGCCCGGACGGGTGCTGCGCACGGTGGACGGCGCGCTCGTGGCGCGGGCCGGTGGGCTCGCGCTCGGGTTCGCGTTCGCCGCCTCGCTCGGTGAGTTCGGGGCCACGTCGTTCCTGGTCAGACCCGACCGTCCGACGTTGCCGATCGTGGTCTACCGGCTGATCGGGCGTCCCGGGGCAGATGCGGCAGGGGAGGCGATGGCGGCGGCGGTGCTGCTCGGTGCGCTGTGTGCGCTGGCCATCGCCGGGTTCGAACGGCTGCGACCGTCCGGGAGCGAGCTGTGAACGACAGGCGGGACGGCGGGTTGATGGACGGGCTGATCGAGGGACCGACGGACGTGCCGCAGGTGCGCAGGCTCGGTGTGCGCGGCCTCGGCGTGCGCGATCTGGTCGTCACCTACGGCGCCCGGCGGGCGGTCGACGGGGTGGATCTCGACGTCCCGCCGGGTCAGGTGCTGGCGCTGCTCGGGCCCTCGGGCTGCGGCAAGTCGTCGCTGCTGCGGGCGGTGGCCGGGCTGGAGCGGCCCGCGGCCGGGCACGTCACCTGGGACGGTGCCGATCTGGGGCCGGTGCCCGTGCACCGGCGCGGGTTCGGGCTGCTCTTCCAGGACGGTCAGCTCTTCGCGCACCGGGACGTCGCGGGCAACGTCGGTTACGGGTTGCCGCGCGGTGCGGGGCGGGCGGGTGAGGTCGCCCGGCTGCTCGACCTGGTGGGCCTGCCCGGGTCGCAGCAGCGCGATGTCGCGACGTTGTCCGGCGGCGAACGGCAGCGGGTCGCCCTGGCGCGGTCGCTCGCACCGCGGCCGCGGCTGCTGCTGCTCGACGAACCGCTCTCGGCGCTCGACCGGGCGCTGCGCGAACGGTTGGCCACCGATCTGCGCGCGGTGCTCGAGACCACCGGCACCACCGCGGTGTTCGTCACGCACGATCAGGACGAGGCGTTCGCCGTCGCAGACCGGATCGCGGTGATGGCCGCGGGCCGGTTGTCGCAGGTCGCGACCCCGGCCGAGCTGTGGCGGGCCCCGGCCTCGGCGGCGGTCGCGCGGTTCCTGGGCTACGAGGCGTTCCTGCCGGTCGACGAGCCGGCGGCGGCACCGCTCCGGGCGGCCCTGGCCCGCGGGCCGCACGACGGTCTGTTCGCCCTCGCACCGGGGGCTCTCGTCGTGCACGAGGACGGCGTCGTCACCGGGACGGTCCGCCGTCTGCACACCCGTCGCGGGCGCACCGAGCTCGAGGTCGACGTGCCCGGGCTCGGGCTGCTCACGGCCCGCGCGCCGGTGGGCTGGTGGGCGCAGGCCGGTCAGCCGGTGCGTCTGGCGGTCGACCCGACGGCGCTGGCCCACGTCCCCGACTGACGTCACCCGCGCCTGATCGACCCCGCCGCGCCGGCCCCGCCCAGCCTCGCCGGGCCCGCCCCCGGCCCCGTCCGCCATGGCCGGGCCCGGGCGGTCGGCGTACCGTGGGATGCGAGGTGATGGCAATGACGCTCGATCGCCGCCGCATCGTGGCACTGGACCTGAACGCTGACGCCGACACAGCCTGGGCGCATGTGCGCCGACCGGAGCTGATCCGGCGGTGGTACGCCTGGGACACCGATGACCTCGACGAACGCATCCGCCGGGTGTTCGTCTCCGCACCGCGGGCGGTCAGCGACGGCCGTCGCCGTGAGCTGCACTGGCCCGATTCGACCGTGCTGCGACTGGCGCCGACGGGTGACCCGGCGCGGACGTCGCTGACCATCGACCGGCCCAGCCATGAGGGCCTGTCCTTCTACGACGGTGTCCGGGACGCGCTCGACGAGTCCTGGGTCGCGGACGCCCACCAGCTCCAGTTCGCCCTCGCGGCACATCCTGGCGAGGAGCGGCACACCTGGGCGGTGCGCGGGCTCGACGCCGGTCCGCACCATGACCGGCTGCTCGACCGGATCGGTCTGCACGGGGTCCGCGGTGTGCCGATCGGCGGGCACGTCTCGACCCGCCGGCCCGATGGGACGCTGATCGGCGGGACGCTCGTCTACCGCACGCCCCTGCAGTTCGGGGTGCACCTGCACGGGTTCGCCGAATCGCTCCTGGTCGTGATGGAGCACCCTGCCGCGGTCCGTCCGCCGCACGGGCAGGTCGACGTGACGCTGTCGACCTACGGTCTCGACGATGCGCTGCGCGAGCAGGTGGTGCGCCGCTGGGGGAGCTGGTGGAGGGTGCCGGTCGGCGCGCGCTGATCCGGCGCCGGACCCGACCGGGCACCGGCCTGCGACGGATCAGATCCGCAGCTGCCAGCTGCTCGACCCGCCCGCCGGGGCGAACCCGAGCGCGACGTTGATGGCGAGCATGTGCGCGTTCTCCTCGGCGTTCCAGGTGCCGACCCGGCGCACCTGTGGCGCCCGCACCGCGAGCTGGGCGAGGTTGGCGGCCTTCACCAGCATCCCGAGCCGGTGACCGCGGTGGTCCGTGCGGACCAGGGTGTCGTACTGCCAGCCGAAGTCGGGCCGTGAGCCCAGCACGATCTGGGTGAACGCCGCCAGCGTGCCCGTCGCGCGGTGCACGGCCGCGGCCGTGAGGGTCCGCTGCCCCGAGGTGGCGCGGCGCTGCTCGGTGCGCCGCACCCGGGCCGCGTCCCACGGCTCCTCACGCAGGTCCAGGCCGCCGAGCGGGGCGTCGGTGCTCATCGCCTGCTCGAGCACGGCCAACCCGTCCACCCAGGCGTCGGGACAGCGGTCGACCCAGGTGACCACCTCGTAGTCGGCGTCCGCGACCGTGGACGCGGCTTCCAGGTGGGCGGCGAGGACCTCGGGGACGAGCGGGACCTGGAGGACCGAGTACCGGTCCACCTGCTCCAGGGCGAGCCCGCGGCCGACGGCGAAGCGGACCCCGGTGCTGTCGCCGTCCACCTGTCCCGACCCGGTGGCCGGGACGAGGGTGCGGGGCCCGGGCGCCGGTTCGGTGCGCTGGTCGATACCGGCGAACACCGTGCTGCGGCCCTCGCGCCGGGCGACGTCCAGGGTCGCGTCCCACAGGGCGGACCCGAGGCCGTGCCGGCGGTGCCCGGGTCGGACGGCCAGGTCGACGTAGAGCAGGTGCTCGTTGCCCCGGGTCGGGACCTCGAGCTGGGCGTAGCCGAGCACGGTGCGGTCGTCGCGGGCGACCAGGGTAATGAGCCGCTCGTCGCGCGCGTCGCTCAGCCGTCCCCACCGTTCGCGCGGGGTCATGAGGAAGTCGAGGTGCCCCCAGACATCGGCCAGCACGTCGTGCTCGGCGTCGAGCAGGGCGGCCAGGTCCGGGTCGTCGGGGCCGGTCGGTGCCGGCAGCTCGTGGACGGTCGTCCCGGGCGCAGTCGTCATGGGGACAGGATGCGGGGCGGGCGCGGCCGGGCGCGACCTGTTTTCGGCGTGACCGACACGGCGCGTCGGCGACCGCGTCGGGTGCCGCGGCCGGGGCGCATCACCCTCAGGTGGGTGACGAGTACGGCGTCCCGGCGAGCTCCATGGCCTGGGCGGAGGCCGAGCCGGCGGTGGTCACCACCCGCACCCCGGGCAGCGCGCCCGTGTCGAGCAGCGCCTCCAGGGCGGCCACGCCGGCGCTCCCCAGGTGGCTGACCCGGTGCACGTCGACGTCCACCGGGACGAGCCCGTTGCGGGACACGCGGCGCACCTCGGCGGCCAACCGGGCGGCGGTGGCCCGCGAGGTGAGCGGACCGGACACGTGCACGACCGCATGGTCGGAGGTCTCGATGGTGAGCCGGGCCGGTTCGGTGACGACGGTGTCGAGCGGGTGGCCGGGGACGATCCGCAGCGCCCGGCGCGCGGGCGTCTCGATGGTGGCGCGGGTACCGCCGGGTTCGATCCCGAGCTCGATCCGCAGGCCGAGGGCGGCGCTCATCGACAGCCCACGCCCGCGGTCGCCGGGGTGCGTGGTGGGCTCGCGCCAGGTGCCCTCGTCGGTGACGCTGGCGATGACGGTGGCCTGGTCGGTGAGCTCGGCGTGCACCCGGACGGGACCGCCCGGGCGGCCGTCGTAGCCGTGCTCGACGGCGTTGGCGACCAGCTCGCTGACCCCGAGCACCAGGCGGCGGCGGTCCTCGAGAGCCAGGCCCAGGTCCTCGGCCCAGTCGCCGACGGCGGCGCGCACCAGCCCGAGTCGTTCGGCCTTCCCGGTGAGCTCGAGGTCGAGGGGTGCGGGTGCGGGGCGGTAGCGGACGGCGAGCAGGGTGACGTCGTCGGCGAAGCCGCGTATCCCGAGCTCATCGGTGAGGTCGGTGCAGAGTCGTTCGGGGGACAGGGTCCGACCGCCGATGGCCAGACCGCTCGCGACGTCGAGCACGCGTTCCAGGGACGGTCCGGGCTGGGCGTCGGGCCGTTCGTAGAGACCGTCGGTGAACAGCAGGACGGTGTCGCCCAGGGTGAGCCGGGTGCTGCCGATGGCACCGCGGTGCCGGGTGCCGAGCGGGCCGTCCCCGGTGGGCGGCAGCCGTCGGGCACCTTCGGGGCCGAGGACGAGGGGTCCGGGGTGGCCGCGCGTGAGGTAGTCGAGGACGCCGGTCGACGGGTCGAGCGTCGCGGCGCACAGGGTGGTGGCGAAGGCGCCGGAGGTGCGTCCGGCCAGGGCCTCGACGGCGTCCACCGCGCGGGGCAGTGCCGCGGAGTCGAACAGCTGCGCGGACAGCACGGCCCGCAGCTGGCCCATGACGGCGACGGCCTCGATCCCGCTGCCGACGACATCGCCGACGGACATCACCAGCCGTCCGTCGGTGAGCGAGGCTGCGTCGAACCAGTCGCCGCCGATGGTGTGCGGTTCGGCGCCGGGGACGTAGGCGGCGGCGACATCGGCGTGCGGGAGCAGCGGGACGCTGGACGGGAGCAGGGCCTCCTGGAGCCGGAGCACCTCGTCGGGGCGGCGGTGGCGACCGTTTCGCGGTCGCCACGCACTGCCGCTCCGGTCGGTCACGGATGCTCCTTTCGTGAGCGCACCCGGGGCCCCTGCTGCGGCGCACGCCCGACGCTAACCGCGGTCCGCCGGGACCGCAGCCGGAGGGGGGCGGAGTTGAGCCGGTTGCGCGACGCCGCCGCCATGTTCTAGGGTATCTAAAGTACTTAACAAAGGGGTTGAGGATGTCACGAGCGACCGGCGGGGTCGACGTCACACGCACGGCGGTCCTGGCGCACATCGGCGCCCAAGGGCCCAGCTCACGCGCCGACCTGGCACGCAGTCTGGACGTCTCGTCCGCGCTCATCACCCAGCTCACCAAGCAGCTCATCGCCGACGGGTTGCTCGAAGAGCTCGCGCAGGTGCCGTCCCAGGGCGGCCGGCCGGCCCGGCTGCTCGGGCTCACCTCGGCGGCCGGGAACGCCGTCGGCGTCAAGGTCGTGGCCGATCACGTCACCCTCGTCGAGGTCGGGATCGACGGTGAGGTCACCCGCGCGGCCACCGAGGCATACGACGCCTTCGCACCCGACGCCCTCACCCGCCTGTCCCAGCTCGTCGGCCTCTTCCTCGCCGGCACCGACCGACCGCTGCTCGGCATCGGGGTCGGTCTGCCCGGCAACGTCGACGTGCCGTCCCGCGGGGTCGTCGACTCCAGCCAGCTGCGCTGGTCGCAGTACCCCGTCGGGCCCACGCTGCGCCGCGACCACGGGCTGCCCGTGCTCGTCGAGAACAACGTGAACGCCCTCACCCTCGCCCAGACCCTCTACGGCCAGGGCCGCCACCACGACACCTTCCTCGTCGTCACCCTCGGCACCGGGATCGGCGGCGGGCTCGTCGCCGAGGGCACCGTGCTGCGCGGCGGCTCGGGCAGTGCCGGTCAGATCGGGCACGTGCCGGTCGAGCCCGACGGGCCGGTCTGCCAGTGCGGCAACGAGGGCTGCCTCGAGGCGCTCATCGGCGAGCAGGCGCTGCTCACCACAGCCCGGGCGCGCGGCATCCTCGGTGCCGGCGACCCGATCGAGGTGCTCCACGCCCGGGCGGACGGCGGCGACCCGGACGCCCGCACCGTGCTGGCCGAGGCGGGTCGGCTGCTCGGGCGCACGCTCGCCGGCATCGTCAACGTGCTCGACCCCGAGCTGCTCATCCTGCTCGGTGAGGGCGTCGCCGGCTGGCCGCACTGGGCCGTCGGGTTCGACCCGGCCTTCCGCCGCGGGCTGCTGCCGCACCTGCGCGGCCTGGAGGTCTCCGTCGAGCAGTGGCAGGACGACCGCTGGGCGCAGGGCGCCGCCTGCCTCGTGCTGGCCACACCGTTCGAGACCGACGGCCGGTCCGGGGAGCAGGGCCGGCTGGTCCGTCAACGGCTCGTCGACCAGACCGCCGCAGGAGGCCGGCGATGACCGTCCTGGCGGCGCCGGCCGCCACCCGGACCCGGGCCACCGGATCGACCGGCCGCCGTCGGCGTCGGCACGACTGGCCGGTGATCGTGGCCTTCCTGGCCCCGAGCGCCATCCCGCTCATCCTGTTCGTCTACGTCCCCATGGTGCGCGCCGGCTGGATCAGCCTGCACAAGTGGAACCTCATCTCGCCCATGCAGTGGGTCGGGCTGAAGAACTACACCGACCTGATCGCCGACCCGACCACCGCCGCCGTCTTCCTGCACACCGTCGAGTACGTCATCGGCTACCTGCCGCTCGTGCTGGTCGGCGGCCTCGGGCTCGCCCTCGCGCTCAACCAGCGGCTCAAGGGCCGCAACCTGCTGCGCGGGGTCTAATTCCTGCCGGTCATCACGAGCTGGATCGCCGTCGCGCTGGTGTGGCGCTGGCTGCTCAACCCGTCCGTCGGGGTGGTCAACCAGGTGCTCGGTGCGATCGGCATCGACGGCCCCGGCTGGTGGGCCGACCCGGCATGGGCCATGCCCTCGGTGATCATCGCCTCGGCCTGGAAGGACCTCGGGTTCGTCATGGTCATCCTGCTCGCGGGGCTGCAGTCGATCCCCGAGGACGTGGTCGAGGCTGCCGTGCTCGACGGTGCGGGCGCCTGGCGCCGGCTGCGGTCGATCACGATCCCGTTGCTGTCACCGTCGATCTTCTTCGTCGTCGTCATCTCGCTCATCAACGGGTTCCAGGTGTTCGACCAGGTGTACGCGATGACCGACGGCGGGCCGGCCGGATCGTCCCAGGTGGTGGTCCAGCAGGTCTACGACCTCACGTTCCAGTACGCGAAGGCGGGTCAAGGTGCGGCGCTGTCGTGGATGCTCTTCGTGGTGATCCTGGCGATCACCGTGGTGCAGATGTGGGGCCAGCGCCGGTGGGTGCACGATGCCTAGGCTCTCGCGACCTCGTGCGGTGCTCCTGTGGGTGGTGCTGGCCCTCGGCGCCCTGGCCATGTTCTTCCCGTTCTGGTGGACGGTCGTCACCTCGCTCACCAGTGGCGCCGGGCTGAGCTCGACCCCCGACATCGTGCCGACCGACCCGTCCTGGGCCGGGTACGTCGAGCTGTTCCGCCGCACCCCGTTCGCCCGGGTCGTGCTCAACTCGACCGGGCTCGCCGTGGTCACCGTCGTCGTGCAGATCCTCACCAGCTCGTTGGCGGCCTACGTGTTCGCCCGGATCGAGTTCCGCGGGCGCCAGGTGGTCTTCACGGCGTACCTGGTCACGATGATGATCCCGATGCAGGTGCTGCTCGTCCCGCTGTTCGTGCAGATGAAGTCGTGGGGGCTGGTCGACACCTATCTCGGGGTGCTGCTGCCGTCGGTGGCCTCGGTGTTCGGGATCTTCCTGCTGCGCCAGTCGATGAGCACCATCCCGCGCGAGCTCGATGAGGCGGCGACCATCGACGGCGCCGGGCACCTGCGGATCTTCGCCTCGGTGATCATGCCGCTCGTGCGGCCGGCCATCGCCACCTTCGCCGTCTTCTCGTTCATGAGCAGCTGGAACTCGTTCCTGTGGCCGCTGGTCATCCTGCGGTCCGCGGAGCTCAAGACCCTGCCGCTCGCGCTCGCGTCCCTC
>JAKLPK010000230.1 GCA_022013895.1 Cellulomonas sp.
CCTGCGGGGCGCTGGCCAGGTCGCCGCGCACCAGGGTCAGATCGGCGGCTGCGATCGCGACGTCGGTGCCGGTCCCCATCGCCAGGCCGAGATCGGCCTGGGCCAGGGCGGCCGCATCGTTCACCCCGTCGCCGACCATCGCCACGGTGGCGCCGCCGGCCTGCAGGGCGCGGATGTGCTCGACCTTGTCGGCCGGGAGCACCCGGGCGATGACATCGTCGATGCCGACCTCGCGCGCCACGGCCGCGGCGGCCCCGGCGTTGTCGCCGGTGAGCAGCACCGTCCGCGGCCCGAGGCCCCGAAGCTGGGACACCGCGGCGACGGAGGTCGGCTTGACCGGGTCGCGCAGCACGAGCACACCGCGCGCCCGACGGTCCCACGCGACGATGACGGCGGTGGCGCCGTCATCCTCCGCGCCGGAAACGGCGGTGGCCACCGGGGCGACGTCGACGCCCTGGTCGGTGAGCCAGTCGGCGCGTCCGACGAGCACCCGTTGCGCCAGCCCGACGCCGGTGTGCGCCGAGCGCACCAGCCCGCTCACCCCGCCGCCGGGGTGGGCCGCGAACTCGTGCACGTCGAGCTCGGCGGCGGCCCCAGGGCGCGCAGCCGCAGCCAGCTCGTTCGCAGCTGCCGCGACGGCCTGGGCGATCGGGTGCTCCGCGAGCGCCTCGACCGCCCCGGCGAGGGTGAGCACCCGATCCTCGTCCTCGCCGTCGGCGGCCAGGACGTCCACCAGGGCCATCCGGCCGGCGGTCACCGTGCCGGTCTTGTCGAGCACGACGGTATCGACCGCGCGGGTGCGCTCCAGGACCTGCGGGCCCTTGATGAGGATGCCGAGCTGTGCGCCGCGGCCCGTGCCGACCAGCAGTGCGGTCGGGGTCGCCAACCCGAGCGCGCACGGGCAGGCGATGATGAGCACCGCGACGGCGGCGGTGAACGAGGCCTGGGTGCCGGCTCCGGACACCAGCCAGACGATGAGCGTGAGCGCGGCCAGGCCGAGGACCACGGGCACGAACACCGCCGAGATCCGGTCGGCGAGCCGCTGCACGGGCGCCTTGCCGGTCTGCGCGCGCGCGACGAGCCGCCCGATCTGCGCGAGCTGGGTCGCCTCGCCGACGGCGGTGGCGCGCACCACGAGGTGGCCGGAGGTGTTGAGCGTGGCCCCGACGACCTCGTCGCCCGGACCGACCTCGACCGGCACCGGCTCCCCGGTGAGCAGGGAGGCGTCGACGGCCGAGGTGCCCTCGACGACCAGGCCGTCGGTCGCGACCTTCTCGCCCGGGCGTACCGCGAACAGGTCGTCGACGGCCAGCCGACCGACGGGGACCCGCAGATCGGTCCGGCGCCCGTCCGGGCCGGTGACCAGGAGCGCGACGTCCTTGGCGCCGAGGTCGAGCAGGGCGCGCAGGGCATCGCCGGCCCGGCGGCGGGCGCGGTACTCGGCATACCGACCGGTGAGCAGGAACGTCGTGACGACGGCCGCGACCTCGAAGTAGAGCTCGGGCGTGCCGTGCTCACCGGCACCGGCCCGCGGCCACAGGGTGGGCGTCATCGTCATGCCGAGCATGCCGGCGCCGCCGAGCAGCAGCGCCCACAGCGACCAGCCGGTGGCGGCGATGATGCCGATCGAGACCAGGGTGTCCATGGTCGAGGCGCCGTGCCGGGCGGCCCGTGCGGCGGCACGGTGGAACGGCCACGCCGACCAGGTGGCGACGGGCAGGGCGAGCGCCGCGACGACCCACTGCCAGCCGCGGAACTGCAGCACCGGGACCATCGACAGGGCGAGCACCGGCACGGTGAGCACGACGGCGAGCCGCAGACGCCGCGCCAGGTCCTGCCCGCGGTCGCGGGTGGGGGCGGACGTGTCGTCGCCAGGCTCCATCGACGCGCCGGGGGCCATCGAGTGCCCGGACAGCGCGTGCTCGAGGTCGTCGTGGCCGTCGTGATCGAGCCCGGCGTGGTCATGCGGTCCGGCGCCATGCGGTCCGGCCCCGGTCGAGCCGGCCGCCTCGGGACCGTTGCTGGACCCGTCGGTCGACGGCGCGGCGCCCGGGTGCGTCGCGGACTCTGCAGGCACAGCGCGCAGCACGGTGGCGTCGTACCCGGCCGCGCGCACCGCCGCGATCAGCGTCTCGGGGTCGAGGGTGGCCGTCGTGTCGTCGTCGGCCACGGTGACGTGCGCGGTCTCCAGCGCGAGGTTGACGGTTGCCTGGGCGCCCGGCACCCGGCCGAGCCGCTTCTCGACGCGCGCCACGCACGAGGCGCAGGTCATGCCCTCGATCGCGAGCTCGACCTCGATCGCCGGACGGGCGGTCACAGCAACGAGCCCCGCGGGGTCAGCGCGTAGCCGGCCTCGTCGATGGCGGCCGCGATGGCCTCGTCGGACAGCGGCCCGTCCGAGGTGACGACGACGGGTGACGAGCCGCCGTTGACGAGCTCGATCTGCACATCGGTGACGCCGTCGATGGCGGTGAGCTCGGTCGTCACGTGCTGCACGCAGTGGCCGCAGGTCATGCCGTCGACGGAGAAGCTGGTGGTCTGGCTCATGGGTGCTCCTGGGGTGCGGGCCGCGCGGGCGCGCGGCGAGGTGGGTGCGCTAGCTGCGCACGAGGCGGGCGATGGCGTCCGCGGCCTCTTTGACCTTGGCCTGACCGGCCTCGGGTGACTGGCGTGCCGCGTCGACGACGCAGTGCGACAGGTGGTCCTCGACGAGACCGATGCCGACGGCCTGCAGCGCCTTGGTGACGGCGGAGATCTGGGTGAGCACGTCGATGCAGTAGACGTCCTGCTCCACCATGTTCTGGATGCCGCGCACCTGGCCCTCGATGCGGCGCAGCCGTTTGAGGTAGGCGTCCTTGTCGTTCGTGTACCCGTGCACGGGACCTCCTTCGAGGAGCCCCACTATACCCCTCGGGGGTATAAAGCTCAGTTCGCCGCAGCGAACCAGCGCAGCGCCGCCGCCACCCGACGGTTGCGCGCCGGGTCATCGCGTTGCAGTCCCAGCTTGGCGAACACTGCCGAGACGCAGCCTTCCACCGTCTTGGGCGACAGCCCGAGGATCTCGGCGATCCCGACGTTCGAGTACCCCTGACCCAGCAGCGCGTGCACCGAACGTTCGGTCGGGGTGAGCGGGGTGTGGGTCGAGCTGCGCCGCGACGGGCTCTCGCACAGCTGGGTCAGGTGCTCCAGCACGACGTCGACATCGGCCAGCCCGGCCAGGTCCAGCACCACCAGCCGACCCCGGCGCGACGTGCGGCGCAGCTGCGCGAGCGGGCTGCCGACGCTGGCCGCCGCGGTCGCCGCCGCCCCCGCCGGCCGGTCGCGGAGAGCTGACGGCCTGCGGGCGGGCGACACCGGGACCGCCGGCGGACGTGACCAACCGGGGGCGTCCGGCCGACCGGCAGCGGGTGCACCGGCACGCCCCGGGAGCGCCGGCCGAACACCCTCGTGCAGCGCGACCACCGAGGTCCCACGGATGAGCAGCGCACTGAGTGCCTGCGGGTCGTGCCGCGGGTCGGCGACCAGGACGAGCCCGCGCACCGGCGTCTGGGGGTCGAGCTCCCGGAGGTTCGCCGCCTCGGCGGGCACCGCGACCCCGCGCAGCCGAAGCTGCAGCGCCAAGCCCTGCCGGACCACCGGAGCGGTCGCCACCACCGCCACGCCGAGTGCTCGTTCCACCACGTCCACCTCCCGCAGCACGGACCGACGTCCGCCGGGTCGACCTCCGACCCACGACTGCAAGGAGCGGGGGAAACCCCGTGAGATACCTGTGGGCGGCGACCGGTTCGCAGGTCAGAGGCTGCGGTCCGCGTCCCACCACCCGGCGAGCTCGAGAGCCCAGTACGTGAGCACGTGGTCGGCCCCCGCCCGGACGATGCTCACCACCGACTCCTCGACCGCGCGGCGGCGGTCGATCCAGCCCTGCGCGGCGGCGGCCTCGACCATCGCGTACTCACCGGACACCTGGTAGGCCGCGACCGGCACGGTGGAGACGGCCGCGACGTCGGCCAGCACGTCCAGGTACGACATGGCGGGCTTCACCATCACCATGTCGGCGCCCTCGGCGATGTCGAGCTCGACCTCCAGGAGGGCCTCGCGGCGGTTGGCCGGGTCCATCTGGTAGGCCCGGCGATCGCCGACCAGGGTCGAGGCGACGGCCTCCCGGAACGGGCCGTAGAACGCGCTCGCGTACTTGGCGGCATAGGCCAGGACCGCCACATCGGTGCGGCCGTCGGCGTCCAGCGCATCGCGTACCGCGCCGACCTGGCCGTCCATCATCCCGGACAGCCCGAGCACGTGGGCACCGGCCGCGGCCTGGGCGCGGGCCATCTCGACGTAGCGGACCAGGGTCGCGTCGTTGTCCACCCGGCCCGCCCCGTCGAGCACCCCGCAGTGCCCGTGGTCGGTGAACTCGTCGAGGCACAGATCGGCCTGCACGACGATCGCATCGCCCACCTCGGACGCCAGGTCCTCGATGGCCAGGTTGAGCACGCCGTCCGGGTCACAGGCACCGGAACCCGTCGCATCGCGCATCTGCGGGACGCCGAACAGCATCACGGCGCCCAGCCCGGCCTGCGCCGCCTGCACCGCGGCCCGGCGCAACGAGTCCCGGGTGTGCTGCACGACGCCAGGCATCGAGGCGACCGGCACCGGCTCGTCGATCCCGTCGCGCACGAACAGCGGCAGGCTCAGCATGCTCGGCACGACGTGGGTCTGGGCGACCATGCGGCGAAGCGCCGGGGTGGCGCGCAACCGGCGCGGCCGGACCCGTCCGGGAACGTAGGTCATGTGGGGTCCTTCCAGTGGTCGACCAGCGCGCGGACCAGCGCCGGCAGGGTAGGGGTGGGACTGAGCACATCGACCCGGAGGCCGAGCGCGCGCACGGCCGCGGCCGTCGTCGGCCCGAGGCAGGCGACCAGCGTCCCGTCGGGCGGCGGGCCTAGGGTGTCCAGCACGGCCCGTGCGGTGCTGGGCGAGCTGAGCAGCACCGCGTCCACACCGCCCGCGGACCAGTCCCGGACCAGCTCGGCGGGCGGTGGCGCGGCCGGGAGCGTCCGATAGACGATGACGTCCTCGACCTCGACCCCGGCGGCGCGCAGCCCGTCGGTCAGGACCGGGGCCGCCAGATCGCCGCGGGCGAACAGCACCCGGCTGCCGCGGGCAGCCTGCGCCAACGGTCCGATGAGCCCGGCCGCGCCCGCGCCCGAGCCCGGGACCAGGGCGGGGACCCCGAGGGCGTCCAGGGCCGCCGCCGTCGCGGAGCCGACCGCCGCCACCCGGGCCCCGCCCAGGACAGCCGCGAGGCCGGTGCGTCCGAGCGCGCGGGAACGGTCGTCCAACGCCTGCACACCCGCCGCACTCGTCACGGCCACCCAGCCGAACCGGCCCGCGGTCAGCGCCATCAGAGCCGCATCGAGCGGTGCGGTCTCGGCGGGTGGGGCGGTCCGCACGAACGGGACGACGAGCGGAACGGCACCGACGGCGATGAGCGCGTCCACGGCGTGCGCGGACGAGAGCGCCGTCCCCGGCACCAGCACGGTCCGCCGGGACGGCGCGGGCAGCGGGTTCACGGCGCGACCGGGTTCATGACCCGACCAGGTCGGCAGCCCCCGCGTCGAGCAGCAGCGCAGCGACCTCATCACCGAGCGCCATCGCGGCCGGCATGTCGTCCACCGCCCGGGTGGCCGAGCGGCGCAGCACGAGCGACCCGTCGAGCGAGGCCACCACGGCGTCCAGCTGGAACCCGCCCGGGACGGCGCGAGCCAGCGCCCCGACCGGTGCGGTGCAGCCCGCCTCGAGCCTGGCCAGCAGGGCCCGTTCAGCGGTGACCGCCAGCCGTGTCGCCGGGTGGTCGATCCGGGCCAGTGCCGCCGCCAGGGCCCCGGCGGCCGGACCGCGGTCCTCCGCCCGGATCTCGATGGCCAGCGCACCCTGACCGGGGGCGGGCAGCATCTGCGTGGGGCTGAAGGTCTGACCGACCGCATCGAGCCGACCGAGCCGGGCCAGTCCCGCCCGGGCCAGCACCACGGCCGCCAGATCCGCGCCCGGGCCGATCGCCCGTGCCAGCCGGGTGTCGACGTTGCCCCGCAGGTCGACCACCTGCAGGTCCGGTCGCAGCGCCCGCAGCTGCGCGGCCCGCCGCGGTGACCCGGTGCCGACCCTGGCGCCGGGCAGCAGATCGGCGAGCTGTGAGCCACCGACGGCGCACAGCACGTCACGGGGGTCGGCACGCAGCGGGACGGCCGCGATCACCAGACCGGCGGCGGGGGCTGTGGGGAGGTCCTTGAGCGAGTGCACCGCGAGGTCGCAGCGGCCGTCGAGCAGGGCCTCGCGCAGCGCGGCGGCGAACACCCCGGTGCCGCCCAACGTGCTGAGCGGACCCGTCGCGACATCGCCGTGGGTCGAGATGCGGACCGTCTCGACCACGAGACCCTGCTTGCCCAGCGCCTCGGCGACATGGCCCGTCTGGGTGAGCGCCAGCGCGCTCGCACGTGTGCCGACACGGACGTCGACCGGTCCGGGCAGTGCCCCGGCGCCACGAGGGGTGTGCACCTGCGCATCCTCCTCCGTCACGAAGTCACAGAGTCACGCCGTCACAGGATGCGGGCGGCGGCACCGCGCGCATCCTCGACCACGGCCGCCAGACCGGTCCCGGCCACCCAGGCCCCGGTGACCGCCAGACCGGGCAGCTCCGCCGTGACCGCGCGCACCTGGGCCACCGCATCCCGGTGGGCGGCGCTCGGCCGCGGCAGCGCCTGCGTCCAGCGCACCACATCCGATCCGATGAGCAGCCCGGCGTCGAGGGGCAGCCCCAGCAGGTGGCTCGCATCGGCGAGGGCCAGCGCCAGCAGCTCGCCGTGATCCTCCGGGAGCACGGTGGCCTGGTCGCCGCCGCGACCGTAGGACAGCCGCAGCACATGGCGACCGGGACCGGCCGCACGGGCCAGCCACGGCCACTTCGCGGTCGCGTGCGTGAGCGCCTTCGCGCGGACCGCCTCGACCCCCGGGGCAACCAGCACCCCGGTACCGCGCGGTGCGCCGTCCAGCCGGGGGTCGTCGACGACGAGGGTCACCAGCGTCACCTGTGCCCCCTGGTCGAGCTCCACCTCGTCCAGACCGGGCAGGCCGGTGAGCACCGGCGCCGCCAGCACGAGGTGCTCGGCGACGAGCGCACCGTTCACCAGGTCCACGCGCCAGCCGTCAGCCGTGCGGTGCACCGCCGTCGCGCGGTTGTGTGTCCGCAGGTCGCCGCCGTGCGCCAGCAGATCGGCGACCAGGGCATCGGTGAGCCCGTGGATCCCGCCGTCCAGCCCGCACACCGCCGAACCCGCGGGTGCGGCGGCCGAGACCGTGCCCACCGCCCGGGCGAGGGACCCGCGGGCGCCTGGCAGAGCGGCTGCGAGGTGCGGGGCGACCGCGTCCAGCGCGATCGCATCGGGGTCCGCCGCATGGATGCCGCCGACCACGGGCCGCACCAGGCGGTCGACCACCCGTCGGCCCATCCGGGCCCGGACCAGACCGCCGAGCGTGTCCGCCCCGGCACCCACCCGGGCCGGTGCGACCAGGTCGAACGCCGCCCGGACCGAGCCCCAGGTGCCGATCGTGTCCCGGACGTCCGTGCTGAACGGGTGTGCCGGCAGTCCCAGGACACCCGTGCGCGGCAGCGGGTGCGGTCCGGTGGTGAGCTCGACCCAGGCACCGGTCGGTGACGGTGTGCAGATCCGGTCGCCCAGGCCCAGGTCCGCCACCAGCGCGGCGACCGTGCCGGACCGGGTGGCGAACGAATCGGCCCCCGCGTCGAGCACCAGACCGGCCACGGTGTGCGAACGCACCGACCCGCCCGGTGCGTCCCGGCCCTCCAGCAGCACGGTGCGACGTCCGGCGCGCGCCAGGTCCCGTGCTGCGACCAGCCCGCTGATCCCGCCACCGACGACGACGGCGTCCACCCGTTCGAGGTTCACAGTGAGTGCACCAGCTCGACGACGCGGGTCAGCACCTCGGGGTCGGTGTCCGGCGGGACGCCGTGGCCCAGGTTGACGACGTGCGCGGGGGCGGCGCGGCCCCGGTCGACCACGTCCCGCACATGGGCCTCGAGCACCGGCCACGGAGCGGCGAGCAACGCCGGGTCGATGTTCCCCTGCAACGGTGTGGTCCCGCCGAGCCGACGGTTCGCCTCGTCAAGCGGGACCCGGTGGTCGACGCCGACGACATCGGCGCCGGCGTCGCGCAGGGCGGGCAGCAGCTCGCCCGTGCCGGTGCCGAAGTGCACGCTCGGCACCCCCGCCTCGCGCACCGCCGTGAGCACCCGGGCCGAGGCCCCCTGCACATGGGCGCGGTAGTCGGCGGCCGACAACGAACCGACCCAGGAGTCGAAGAGCTGGGCGGCGCGGGCACCGGCCGCGATCTGCGCGCGCAGGAATGCCGCGCTGAGGGTGCTGGTGACGTCCATGAGCAGGGCCCAGGCGGTCGGGTCGATGTGCATCAGCCGCCGGGCCGCCAGGTGGTCGCGCGAGGGGCCACCCTCGACCAGGTAGGCGGCCAGGGTGAACGGCGCCCCGGCGAACCCGATGAGCGGGGTCCCGCCGAGCAGCCGGACCGCCTGGGTCACCCCTGCCGTGATCCGCGCGAGCCGTTCGTCGTCGAGCCGTGCGGTGTCGGCGAGGGCTGCGACCTGCGCGCGTGTGCGCACGGGTGCCCCGAACACCGGTCCGATGCCGGGTTCGATCCGCACATCGACCCCGGCCAGGGCGAGCGGGACGACGATGTCGGAGAAGTAGATCGCGGCGTCCACCCCGTGTCTGCGCACCGGCTGGCAGGTGAGCTCGGCGGCGAGGTCGGGGTCGAGGCAGGCGTCCAGCATCGCGTGCCCGGCCCGGGCGGCGCGGTACTCCGGCAGCGAGCGACCGGCCTGTCGCATGAACCACACGGGCAGGCGTTGCGGACGGCGTCCGGAGAATGCGTCGAGCAGCGCGCTATTTGACGCCGCGTCATATCCTTCATCGACGTCAGGAATAGCCACGGCGCCATTGTGCCCGACATTTCATTGCGCCGGGATCGCCCGGACGGTCGAAGATCCGGGGCAGTTCAGCCGGCCGTACCCGTCGACGGGCCCGCGGCGCCCTCCGCACCCGGTTCGGCCTCGAGCTCCGGCACCGGGAGCGGGGAGTCGTCGTGGGCCGGGGCCGGCGGCTGCCAGTGCGCACCGGCCGGGGCCTCCAGCCGCTGGGAGCGCAGCACGGCCAGCTCGTCCAGGTCGACCCAGGCGTCCAGGACGTCCGCGTCCAGGGCCCGCATGCCACGGCCACGGGCGGCGTCGACGTCATCGGCGGCCGGCACGATGTGGGCGACCTGGCGGCCGTCCCGCAGCACCTGGTCGACCACCCGCACCCGCAGGCCCCGCCAGGTGGCGGTCACATCGAGCACCAGCACGTCATCGACCTCGGACGGGTCCACCTGGCGGTACCAGCGGCCCGGTGCGCCCGGCCAGAAGCCCTGGGTCGGGTCGGGTTCGGTGCTGGTCGCCAGGATGACGGACCCGTCGACCAGATCGGCCTCGATGTGGGTGCCCCGCCAACGGACCACGGGGCCGGCGCACACCGACAGCGGCGCCATCACCGGCGCCGGTCGTTCCCGGTCGGTGGGCATCCACCCGGTGCCGACGTGCCCGTAGCGGGCCAGCAGCTCCAGCCCGCCGTCGGCGTACCGGCGGACGAGCTGCGCGCCCGGCGGGACCCGGGTCGGAAGCAACCACCACAGCGGCACCGCGAACCCGGGTTCGCCCAGGTAGCGCATCGCCCAGGTGGTGTCGAAGCGCAGCAGGTCCACCCAGGCTGCGTCGGCCGTCCACCCCGAGCCCGGTGCGTGCAGCCCGTGCACGGCCGCCAGATCGGTGACGCTGCGTGCGAAGCGGACGTCCGCGACCCTCACGACGTGGCCACCCACCCGGTCGTACCCCTCCTCGAGGTACGCGCGAGACAGCCGCGGCGACACGGCCTTCTGCAGGAGGGTCATCAGGGTCCTTATCGGCGCCAGAAACCGGCGTCCCGGGGTGATCGGGACGAATCGGGCGGGTGAAGCGTGGCGCCTCCAGAGGTGCGTGGTCCAGCCGGTTCACCCGATCGGCGGCGTGGCTGTGTGGGCGACGGATCGGAGGTGGGCAGGGCGCATGTCACTCCGATGAGTGAACTGTGCGACCGGGGCTTTTGGACTGGTCGGTCGTCCGGCTACGTTCCGTTCGCGCCATGAGCCCACTGTGGGGCAGCGCGCCGGGGGCTGTGGTGTTCCCGGGGAACGGCTGAGCGGCCGGGTGCGGTCGGGCGGGGGTCGGGTTCGTGGCCGGTCGGGGTTTCGCAGGGCGTAGTCGTCGGGGCTGGGCCGTGGGGCTGGCTGGTCTGGTGTCGGCGGCGTTGGTGGTCGGGGTGGTCGAGCCCGCTGCGGCAGCCGGGCCGGCGGTGGCGGAGGCTGATCCGCCGGTGTCGGTCTCCCCGGCGGACATCGCGCCGCTGACGTCGCCGGTGCTGGACACGACCCCGACCTCGGCGGCGCAGGGGCAGGTGGATCTGCCGTCTCCTGAGCCAACGGTTGAGCCTGTGACGCCGGTGTCGAGCACGACGGGCTTCGACAAGGCCACCTCGACGATGGTGTCGCAGGACGCCGACACGACGGTCTACAAGAACGCTGATGGGACGTTCACCACGGTGCTGGACACCGAGGTCCAGCGGGTGCAGAACGCCTCGGGTGCGTGGGTGGACTCTTCCACGACGGTGCAGGCCGCAGCGGGCGGTGCGGGCAAGGTCAAGGACCACCCGCTTTCACCGCAGTTCGCCGCCTCGGGTGACTCCGACCAGCTGTTGCAGGTCTCCAACGACGGGGCGAAGGCGAAGATCTCCCTGATCGGGGCCCGTCCGTCGAAGCTGACCCGTCATGGGGATGTGGCCGAGTACGCCGATGTGCTGCCCGGGGCTGATCTGAAGTACGAGGTGACGTCGGGGTCGGTGAAGGAGTCGGTGGTCCTGGACGCGGCCCCGAAGGAGGAGGTCACGTTCCAGTGGCGGATCACTGGTTCGGGTTTCACGGTCCGTGAGGGGCAGTAGGGCTCGTTCGACCTGGTCTCGGAGACTGACGGGTCGGTGGCGATGCACATCCCGCCGTCGGTGATGGTCGACTCCTCGGGGGTGGAGGGGAAGTCGGAGCCGGAGCTGACGAATGCCCCGATGGTCGTAGAGCCGGACGGGGACGGGTGGGTGCTGTCGATCACCCCGGATCTGGCATGGTTGCAGGACCCGGCTCGGGTGTACCCGGTGTCGGTGGACCCGACGGTGGAACCGGGGTTGGGCGCGGTCAACATGTTCGCGTTCAAGTACAACGGTTCGCAGACGCTGGACGTGGTTCAGGACGGGTACGTCCGGATCGGCAACTCCCGTGACAACGGGGTGAGTGTGTGGCGGACGTTCTTGACCTACGACTACATGCACTTCGCCAGCGCCCAGATTCTGGACGCGAAGGAGTATGTGGAACTGGTATCCGGGACTGCCAACAACTACGGGGCTTCGACCGGGTGGGCCAGCGCGCTGGACTTCAACATGGTCGGGAACACGCTGGCCACGGCGGATGTGGACACCATGGGGGTCTTCAACACCGTGCCGTTGACCCAGTGGTATGCGACGTTGGTCCATGACGGGATCTCGCAGCAGTCGGCGTACTTCGCGGGCAACGAGAGCTTGACGACGTACACCTACAAGAAGCTGGCGACCGCGCTGTATGTCACGACGGCGGACTACCCGACGGCGGCGCAGGTCTCCCCGGGCGACGGTGCGCGCACCTCGGTGGTCCCCACGCTGCAGGGCTCGTTTGCCGACCCGGCCGAATCGGGCTGGACGGAGAAGCTGTTCCGGGTGGGTACAACCGCCGATGTGGACTCTTCGCCGGTGTACGACTCGGGGTGGGTGAGCCAGGACTCGATCACCGTCCCCGAGGGCTACCTGGCCGAGGGCACCAAGTACTACTGGAAGACGTACGTGCGCAACGCCTTCAACGGGGCGTACGGGATCTCGACCGAACGAGCCGCCCTCGGGCCGTGGTCGTTGACGACGAACACCGTGCCGCACGTGGCGCAGTCCTCGGCGGGCATCAATGGGGTCTCGGCGCCGGCCACGGGCAGGCAGACGGTGGTGACGACCCAGCCGACGTTCACGTGGGCGCCGGTCGCTGCGGACGCCGACGGGGCGGTGCAGTACCAGGTGCGGATCGCCACCGGCTCGGACGGCAAGACCGGGACGGTGGTCACGTCGGGGTGGCAGTCCGGGACGTCGTACCAGGTCCCGGAGGGGTCGTTGACCGACGGCGGGGTCTACTCGTGGACCGTCATGACCAAGGACCCGGCCGGTCAGGGTTCGGTGCCGTGGCACTCGGCGTTCATCGTGAACCGGCGTATCGGTGAGTCCGGTCCGGCGCCGACCGAGCAGGTCGGCCCGGTGACGGTGAACCTGGCCAACGGCAACGCGGGGTTGCGCTTCGCGTCGCCAACGGTGGCCACGGTGGGTGGGGCGATGGGGTTGTCGTTCTCGTTCAACTCCCAGGCGGCGCGCACCAAGGGCCTGCTGGGCCGGTACTACGCGACCGGCACCACCGCCCCGTCGGCGTTCAACCTCAACTCACCCGGCGAACCGGTGATGACCCGCGTGGACTCCTCGCTGAGCTTCGACTGGGTGCTGGGATCGCCGTCACCATCAGTGCCGGTCGACCAGTTCGCGGTGCGATGGTCCGGGTTCGTGACGGTCCCCACGTCGGGGGACTGGACGTTCGGGGTGTGGCAGGACGACGGTGCCCGGGTCAAGGTCGGCACCACGACGGTCCTGGACCGCTGGTCCGACCAGGCCGGCGGCCCGAACTCCGGTACGGCGATCGCGCTGAGCTCGACGACGCGCAGCGCCATCCAGGTCGACTACTACGAGAACGGCGGCGGCGCCTCGTTCTCCCTGCTGGTCAAGGGACCGGGCTACCAGGACTGGACCGTCGTGCCCTCGGACTGGTTGTCCCCCACGTTCGAGACCCTGCCTGCCGGGTGGAGCGCCTCGGGGGCGCTGGCCGGTGACTCCTCGACGTACGTGTCGGCGACGATCGAGGCCAGCGCGGTGATCGTGACCGACGAGACCGGGACCACCCATACGTACACGAAGACGTCCGCGGGCGGGTACACGGCCCCGTCGGGCGAGTATGGGGTGCTCGCCTTGTCCGGGACCGGGCAGGTGAACCTGACCGACTCGGACGGCACGGTGTACGTGTTCGGGACCAACGGGCGCCTGGAGTCGGCGACCCCGGCCGCGGACTCCAAGACCCCGGCCACCCCGTCGCAGACGTGGCGGGCCGGGACCGGGCAGCTGGACGCGATCACCGACCGCGCCTCGGGCAAGAAGGTGCGGTTCTACTACGCCGGTGACACCGCCCCGGAGGGCTCGGGGGCGGCATGCCCGGCCGCGACGGGCTTCTCCGCGACACCGGCCGGGGACGTGTGTCGGATCGTGTACCCGTCGGCCTCGGGCACCGGGGTGGGTACCTCGAGCTACCTGTACTACAACGGCAACGGTCAGCTCGCCCGGATCGTCGACCCGGGCACCGAGGTCACCGACTTCGAGTACACGAACACCGGTGAGCTGGCGGGGGTGCGCACGCCGACGGTGAACGACTGGTTGGCCGCCGACACCTCCCGGGTACGCACGGATGCGAACAAGGTGCAGATCGCCTACACGGCCGGCACGGCCACGACCAAGAAGGTCGCCTCGATCACTCTGCCGGCCGCGGACGGGGTCACCACCACCGGGCGTCAGGCCACGGCGTTCACCTATGTGACCTCAGCCCCTGGGGGCAACGGCACGACGTTCGTGGACCGCACCGGGATCACGAACACCGCCACCGGGCATGCCCGCACGGTGACGTTCGATGCCGCGCTGCGGCAGGTGACCGACACCACGTCGTCCAACCTGACCACCTCCCAGGTGTGGGACCCGGCCAAGGACCTCATCAACTCGGCCACCGACACCTCGGGTCGGATGACCACGACGATCTACGACGCCCGCGACCGGGTCACCGACACCTACGGCCCGGCGACCGCCGCGTGCTTCGGTGCCGACCGCCGACCGCTGGCCTCCTGCCCGGACGCCGTGGCGCACACCTCGACCGGGTACGACCAGGGCATGGCGGGGTTGTCCGTGGCGTACTACAACAACCCGGCCCTGGCCGGGCCACCGGCCGCGTTCGCCCTGGGCGTCGGGGCGTCCCTGTCAATTGACTGGGGCTCGACCCATCCCAGCTCGGCGATCACAGCGGCGGCCTGGGGGGCCCGGATGACGGGGATCATCAACTTCCCCGCAGCCGGCGCCTACA
>JAKLPK010000231.1 GCA_022013895.1 Cellulomonas sp.
GTCGTGCACCGACGCAGCGAGTTGGACCAGCTGGTCGACCGCCACGGCACCCGCGGCCAGGTCGAGTTCTTCCTGCGCACCCGCGGGCGCACGCTCGCCGACGTCCAGCACCGGCACGACCTGCTGCACGACGCCCTCGACACCAGCCGCGCCGCCATCCCCGTCGACTGGCGGCGCGGCGACGTCGAACGCGCCGACCTGCACCGGTTCGGCTTCGAGCCAGCGGATGTGTGCCTCGTCGTCGGCCCCGACGGGCTGGTGGCCAACACCGCGAAGTACCTGGCCGGGCAGGCCGTGATCGGCATCGACCCTGAACCCGGGCAGGGCCTCGGCGTCCTCGTCCGGCACCGCGCCGACCGGGTGCGCGCCGTGCTCGACCGGCTGACCGCGGGCACCGCACGCGTCGAGCACCGGGCCCTCGTGCGGGCGATCCTCGACGACGGCACCGCGCTGGACGCCCTCAACGACGTGTTCGTCGGTCACCCGAGCCACCAGTCGGCGCGCTACCGGCTACACGTGCCCGGCGCCGGGCCGGAGCGGCAGTCCTCCTCCGGACTCGTGGTCGCGACGGGCACCGGCGCGACCGGGTGGGCCGCCTCGCTGGCCCGCGGCCGGCCCGACGCACCGGCGTTGCCCGCGTCCGGCGAGGCCGACCTGGCCTGGTTCGTCCGCGAGGCCTGGCCGTCGCCGACCACCGGCACCGCGCTGACTGCCGGCCGGCTGGCCGCCGACGCGGCGCTCGAACTGATCGTCGAGTCCGATGCGCTGGTCGTGTTCGGCGACGGGCTCGAGGCCGACCGGCTCACCGCGACCTGGGGTCAGACCGTGTCGGTGACCACCTCGGACCGGCGACTGGCGCTCGTGGTCTGAGGCGACGCCCGGCCCCCGCGCCTAGCGGCCGGTCGCGTCCAGCACCTGGGCGAGCTCCTCCGGTCGGCTCACCATCGGCCAGTGCCACGTCGGTAGCTCGACGTAGGTCCAGTCGCCGTCGACCATGTGCGCGAACACCGGTGCGTGCGGTGCCATCTGCTGCAGCTGCTCGACGGTGAAGGTGCACAGCACGCCCGTCCGCGGCAGCCGCTCCCAAGCGCCGTTGAGCGCGACCGGTTGGGTGGCGGTACGCCACGGCTGCGGCTGTGATCCCTCGACGAGCGCGGCGACGGCGGTGTCGTCAACCTCGGGCACCTCGGCCGCGAGGGCAGCCCAGGGCGGCGGCGGGAGCTTCCAGCCCTCGCCCTGTGCCATGACGAGGGCGTCGTTGGCCGCGCGCGCGTCGGGCCCTTCGAAGTCGGCCTGCGCCATGCCGTCCGGCAGGGGTCCCGAGTCGATGTAGACCATCCGCGCCACGCGCTCGGGCACGCGGTCCGCCGCACCGGTCGTCACGAGGGCGCCATAACTGTGGCCGACGAGCACGACGTCGTGCAGGTCCTGCTGCTCGAGCAGGTGCACGACGTCGTCGATGTGGGTCGTCAGGTCGGTCTCGGGTGAGGCGAGGTGGGCGCGCTCGCCCATCCCTGTGAGGTCGACGGCGTGCACGACGTGGCCGCGCTCACGCAGCGAGTCTGCGACGGGGCGCCAGACCCAGGCGCCGAGCCAGAAGCCGGGGACGAGGACGTAGGTGGTGGGGTTCATGCCGACGACGCTAGGCTGGATTGTGGACAAAAACCGCCCGGTATTCCTCGCCCGCAGCACGGTTGCTTCCCGGCGGCGACGAGGAAGGTTGTGACCCGCCCGACCGCGCGCGTGCTCGCCATGCTGGAGCTGCTCCAGACGGGCGGGCAGCGCACCGTCGGTGAGCTCGCCGGTCGGCTCGGGGTCGACGAGCGCACGGTCCGACGCTATGCCGAGCACCTCGCCGACCTCGGCATCCCCGTCCAGGCGCAGCGCGGCAGGTACGGCGGCTACCGGCTCCTGCCGGGCTACAAGCTGCCGCCGCTGATGCTCACCGACGACGAGGCCGTCGCCGTCGTCCTCGGCCTGCGGGCCGCCGAACGCGCGGGGCTCGCCACCACAGAGAGCGCGGCGACCGCGAGCGCGCTGGCCAAGGTGTCGCGCGTCCTGCCCCGGGCCCTGGCCCAACGGCTCGACAGTCTCCTGTCGAGCGCGCAGTTCACAGCCCCGGTGCGCGCCGGCGCTCCCGCAGGCGCGCAGACGCTGCTTGATCTCGCCTCGGCTGCGCGAGCGGGTCGCACCGTCGCGATCGCCTACACCGCCTGGGACGGGCGGGAGTCGCGGCGTGAGGTCGATGTCTACGGACTGGTCTTCCACTCCGGCCGCTGGTACGTCACCGGACACGACCACGGCCGGGACGGCGTGCGGACGTTCCGCCTGGACCGCATCGCCTCGGTCGAGCAGGGCGACGGCACCTACGTCGTGCCCGCTGACTTCGACGCCACGACGCAGGTCGTGGCGGGCATCGCGGCGGTCCGGTGGTCGCATGAGGTCTCCGTCGTGCTGCGGACCACCCTCGCCGATGCGGGTGCGCGACTGCCTCGGAGCGTCGGGCGGCTGAGCGAACACGTCGACGGCGTGCTCCTCGAGACGCGGGCCGAGCACCTCGACGGTATGGCCCGCATGCTGGCCGGGCTCGGCTGGGACTTCGAGGTGATCACCCCGGACGCCCTGCGCGACGAGGTCCTCGCCCTGTCCGACCGCCTCCGGGTCAGCGCGATGCGTGCCCGGTGAGCCACGCGAGACAGGTCCGGGGAAGTGCCTGCGCGGGGGCGTCTGTGACGGTCATTCCGGCACGCTCGCGGCTCGACCTGGTTGAGGGTCAAGCTCCACACCTCACCGACCGGTGCCGCGTCGACGTGCGGAACCGCCTGCGTCGCGCGTGGTAGACCACCGGGCGTCGGTTTCGGGTCACTGGCGGTCACTCGCCCGTCAGGAGGTGTGCGGCGCCGGCAGGAGGGTGTCGATCTGCCCGCGCATCCACCCGGTGTAGATCGCACCGATCGCCGGGCGACCCGCATGCGCGGTCCGCTGGCCCGGGCCCAGGTCCACGACCACCGGCCAGGCGAACGCCGCATACCCGCGCACCAGGTTCTTACGCGCGAATGCCACCGCTGACTCATCGGCCTGGTCGGCGACCACCGCCGCGATCACCGCGACCCCAACCTGGGCACCACGCAGCTGGCCCTTGACGACCTTCGCCCACTCCAACGACGACTTCGCGAACAGCGCCAGACCCTCCCCGCTCACCTGCGGGGCAGTACTCACCACGACCAGGGTGTGCAACTTCGTCGCCACCCACCGCCACCGAAAATCACTGCGATACCCCACCAGCTGATCCAGCCCACTGGACGGGTCCATGGTGTACCCAGCCGCCCGAACACGAGCGTCCGTCTGCTCAAGATAGGTGCCGCGATCCATAGCGCCCCCTCGTTCATAATGTGTTGCGGGAACCCGACGTCAGGGTCGTCGCAGGTGAAGACGGTAGTGGCGTGAGCGGACGTAGACCAATCACCCGTCGGGGCGGTCGACGCGGGTATCGCCAGCAGGCCGGAAAGGACGGCCAGGACCGGGGCCGGCAACGCAAAGACCCAGCCCGGCCACCTGGCGGGGCCGGTCTGGGCAGTCGGAATCGTGCTTCTCAGGCGGCAGGCAGCCCAGGGCACGACGGCTACGGCGGCCGCGACTGCCGCGCCGGTGGTGAGAATCGTCACTCTCGCCCGGTGCGGGCGCCCACGGGTCACCGAGCAGGTAGCCCACCGGCACGTCGAGGACCCGCCCGAGACAACCCAGGAGCGATCGCTGCTCCTCACTCACCACAACGTCGTACTCGTACGTCTGGGTGCAGAGCGTCTCGAGTGCAAATTGCCACTCGCCGGCACTGATCACGATGGCGATCGAGTCAACGTCGCTGGCCGGCAGTCCAACTGCACGATCAAGCGCCCACCTCAAATCGCTGGTCAGCAAGTCCGGGTCCATCGCCTCTCAATTCACGGTAGCGGGAACCCCGCGATGATGCCCTCGCCGCCTGGCTCTACGATCACCCGCATTGGGACACCGCCGAGAACCCCATCCACGAAGTAGCGAACCGGCGCGCCGTTCTTCGTGAACTCGGCCCCCAGCTTCCCTGTCTGCTGGATCCACTCCCGACTGGAGACCGGGATCTGTGGCGACATCAGACGGCGACCAGGACCTCGGGAACAACGTTTTCCCCGGCAACACCGGTCGACACCGCGCTTCCGGGCAGAACCGGACTGTTCCCTAGCCGCTGACCCGCGCCGATGTTCGCCAAGCCTCACCGGCCAAGCCAGCTGAGCAATCATCGTCACGGCACCACGGGAAGAAGATCGGGGCCGTCAACCAGCAGTAGGACTTCCTCGCCGGCCTCGTCGAGCACAGCTAGCGCATCACCGCGCCATACGGCGCGAACCGCAACCTCGGGCAACTCCCACCTCGCGGTTTGCACGCCCCTGTGCACGCGTCGCACCGAAGTCTCACACACCAACACCCAGCCGTCGGCGTGCTCGAAGGCGATGATCAGGTCCTCGTCTGTTCTGGCCTCAACGACAGGCTCGTCGGTCTCGATCCGCGGTAGCCGAATCACCTCACGAGCCGACCACAGGTAGGAGTGCTCCTCCCCGGACCCGAACGCGATCGGACGCCACGCGGGCTCCTCGAACGTCCACTCGTACCTTCCGTCCATCGTGACGGTGACCGCCACCCGCAGCGACTCCCCGGGCTCAGCCACACGGACCTGGAACCAACGGCTGCCGCCGACAAAAGTCTTCATGTCGTCCACGATCACACTCAGTTCGTCGGGAGCGCAGTGATGAAGCGGACCGTGCCGTCGTAGTCGACACCCCACGCGGAGGTGATGTCGAATGTACGACCACTCGGGCCCGTCATAGGGCCGCGGACGACGAACTTTGTCCCGATCTGCTCACCCACTCCGTTGTACATCGGACTCGAGCTAGATGCGCTCCCGAAGTTCGAGGTCAGGTGACTGCGAAGCGCCGACTCCATCCCCGCCTCGTCAAAGCCGAGACGTTCACCAAAGATCCCAGCCTTGCTTGGGTCTTTGACCAGATACCCCGGCTTGGCTCCAGGTACCGTGACACGTGAGGTATCGAGCAAGTCGCCAGCGGCGTTCCCGATGAACCGAGGCGCTCCTGCTTCTGCGGCGCCTGCGTCTGATCGTAGTGCGGCGCGTGCGGTGTTGCTGGTTGCGCGGGCCACCGTGGCAGCGGCTTGGCGGACGGCGGGCGCGGCTCGGGACACGGCGGTTCTGGCTGCGCTGGTGATCGCGGTGCCTGCTTTGGACAGCAGGGGGGCGGCGACCTTGCCGAGGGCGCCGGTCGCTGCACCGACGACGGCCCCGACGGCGGTGTCGATCGCCAGGGACTTCCAGGAGAACTTCTGGGTGTGGGCGACCTTGGAGGCCCACAGGTTGGTCACGGCGGAGGCTGCCGCGCCGCCGGCGGCGGCGCAGGCGATCGACCCGGCCCCGGCGGTGACCGCCAGACAGCCGGCGGTCACGACGATCCCGGCGACGGCTCCGGCGATCTGGGCCTGGTGCTTGACGACCCAGGACTTGGTCGAGCGCCACGCCGAGCCCCAGGACAGCAGCCCGGAGGGGTCGGACCAGGTGACCGGGTTGTTGTCGGAGTAGGTGTAGGCAGCCCACTGCTGGGGGTCCGAACCGTTCATCACCGGGTCGACGGAGATGAACCGTCCGATCACCGGGTCGTAGAACCTGGCACCGACAGCGGTCAACCCCGTGGTGTCGGTGGCCTTGTCCAGGAAGCCGTGGTCCCCGGTCCAGGTCCCGGTCGCCGTGCCGCGGGACCCGCCGAACGGGTCGGCCCAACGCCGGGTCGCCACGTTGGTCGTGTTCGCGACCGACTCCAGGGCGGTGCCCTGGGTGTCGGGGACCAGGGTGGTGACCCCGGCGAAGCTGGTGCCCGTGCGCATCGCGATGGTCTTGCCCGCGAAGGCGTAGTACCGCACGGCAGAGAGGGTCTGGGTGGTGGTGTCCAGGGTGAGCTCTTGCCCGCCAGGCAGGTAGGCGGTGACCTTGGTACCGGCCCGTCGGATGAGGCGGTCGCCGTCGGCGGTCTAGACGTTGGCCTCGAGCTGGGTGCCGGCTGCGCTGACGGTGGCGAGCTTGCCCTCGTCGTTCCAGGTCAACGTCTGGGTCGTCTGCCCGGCCACGGCGCGGGTGGTGGTGTTGCCCGCCTGGTCATAGGCGTAGCTGGACGTGGCCGTCCCGCTCGGACCGGTCGTGGTGACATCGGTCAGGGTGTGGGCTCTGGCCGTGCCGGCGGCCGGGTAGGTGTACGTCGAGGTCGTGGTACCCGCGCCGGAGTGCGCCACGGCCGCGGTGCGCAGCCCGTTGGTGTCGTAGGCGTAGTCGGTCCAGTACGGGGCAGCCCCACCCAGCCCGGCGACCGTGGGGGTCGTCGCGCAGTCACCGGCGGCGGGGGTCCACGCCGAGGTGAGGCGTTGCAGGCCGTCGTAGGCCAAGCACTGGGTGTCCCCGGCGGTGCCGGCCACTGTCGGGTTGTCAGCGACCTTGGTGACGTTCCCGGCGTCGTCGTAGGTGTAGGTCAGGGCCAGGTCGTTGCCGGTGACCTTCTCACGCTCGAACTTCTGGGTGGACAGCCGCCGGGTGCCCTGCTCGTAGGTGTAGCTCAAGAAGCTGGAGTAGGTGTTGCCCAGATCGACCGACAACAGGTCCCCGAACGAGGAGTACCCGGTCTCGGCGACGTACAACCCCTTGCCCAACCCGCCGGTGGACCACTCCGGCAGCGACAGCTTGTCGTAGTAGGTGGTGTAGGTCTCGGCCGGCAGGTTGGCCAACGCTGGCATGGTCTGGGTCTTGACCTGCTCGTCCAGGGTGTAGCCGTAGCTCGTGGTGTAGGTGCCGGCGAGCTTGCCCTCCGACGTCGGCAGGGTGATCGACTGCCCGGTCGGCTGGTAGGCGTCGTCGTACCCGGTGACCGCGGTGGTGTACAGGTTCCCGGCCTCGTACCGGGTGCTCGAGGTCAGCTGGCCCTTGGCGATCGTGTCGTAGGTCCACGTGGCCTGCAGGGCGCCGGTGGACGTGCCGGTGCGTTCAGCCGTCCTGCGACCCAGGGCGTCGTACCCGAACCACAAGGTCACCCCGCGAGCGTCCGTGCTGGTGACGGTCCGGTCGGCGTCGTCGTAGGTGGCCGAGGACGCCCCCTTGTCCGGGTCCGTGCTCGCGGTCAACCGGCCCCGGATGTCGTGGGTGGAGGTCCAGGTGTTCCCGGTGGAGTCCGTGGTGCTGGTCAGCCGTCCGGCCTTGTCGTAGCCGTAGGTCGAGACCTGGCTCGGCCCGGACAGGTTGGCCGTGGTGTACCGGACCAGGCTCGTGGTCTGCCCGCGCCCGTCGAGGATCGTGGTCGTAGGTGTCGAACCGTTCGGTGGGACCACCGTGGTGCGGTCCCCGCCGTAGCTGGTGGTCGTGACCCACTTCTGCTGCTGGTCCACGTCGTAGGCCGCTGCGGTGACCCGACCGGCGCCGTCGTAGGTGTACCGGGTGCGAGAGGGCACCGCGCTGGTCGGCTGCAGCAGGGTGGTCGACGGGGAGCCCGCCGTGGCCCACTGGTCGTTGACCGTCACGGTCAGCCCCCGCGAGTCGTACAGGGTGTCGGTGACCAAGGTGGCCGTCACGTCACGGTTCGCGCCCATCGACTGGGTCTGCCGGAGTCGGTCCAGCGCGTCGTAGAAGCTGACCGACGTCAGATACGAGCCGTCCTGACTCAGGGTCTTGGTGGTCACCGTGCTCAGCCCGCTGCTCGCGGTACCGCCGACGGTGTAGTCGTACGTCGTGGTCGCACCGGCGGTCAGGGCCCGGCCAGGTAGCCACACCGCGGTGCGCCGCCCCAGCCCGTCATAGGCCGCCGAGGTGACCTTGCCATTGGCGTCGCTGACTGAGGCGACCTGACCGCGAGCTGGTTCCAGGGTGGTGGTCACCTGCTGGGCCGTCAGCGACCCGGTGCCGTCCGGGTCCGGTGAGGTCACCGTGACCGAGGTCGTCGGCCCGCCGGTGGTCGGGGTGTAGGCGGTGGTGGTCGTGTTGCCCAGCGCATCGGTGCTGGACGCCGAGCGCCCGTTGCCGTCGTAGGTCGCGGTCGCGGTCGTCACGTAGGTGGGCGTGGCACCGGCGTACCCCGACAGCACCTGGGCGCCCGTGACCAGGCCTCGGGTCGGTGCCGCACCGTAGGCGCCCCCGTCGTACAAGGTGCGCTCGTCGGAGATCACGTCGCCCGGTCGAGACGGCGTGGCCGAGCAGGCGACCGCCACCGTCTCGGCGCGCGAGACCGTGCCGATGATGTTCGCCGCGGTGTTGCGCGTGTACGTCAGCCGGGTGCACCGGTCGTCCGTGCTGATCGAGGTGTCGCCCTGGTCGTCGATCTGGGTCGGAGTGCCGTACGTGCTGTCGAACGAGGTGACAGTGCGGGTGGTGCGCGACCCGCCGGCCAGGGCCGGCGCCGTGGTGGTCGTCTGGCTGCTCGCGGTGCCCGAGAAGGTCGCAGTGGTGCCGTCGGCGGCCGTCGCGGTCGCCGGTGACACCCAGGGGACGCTGGTCTGGTCCTGCACGATCGCGGCACCGTCGTAGGTGACCTGCTCGATCTCGAAACCGTTGACCCGCGGTGCATCGAGGATGCCGTCCACGGTGACCGACCGGGTGGCGCCGGAGGACAGGTGGTCCCCGTTCATCCCCCGCAGGTAGCGGTGCCGGGTGCGCAGCTGGGCAGAGTCGGTCGACCCCGTCGTCACGTCCACGGTCTCGTACCCGCGGAACTGGCCCCAGGTGCGCTGGGCCGAGGGCGTCAACGGCGAGTCGTCGTAGTGCCACGCAGGGTCGCCGATGTAGGTGTAGCGGGTCTCCACCGGCAAGGACTGGGCGTCCAGGGAGTCCTGGACCACCGAGGACACCAGGTACTTGTGGAAGTACTCGGTGACCGGCTGGACCGATCCCTCCGGGCTCCACACCACGGGGAAGCACCGGCGGGTGTTGGCATCGGCGGCCGCCGGCAGGCTGGAGGTCGTGCAGTCCGCCGGGGTGTAGTTGACCGAGGTGATCGCGCCGGTCTCAGCGGTGATCGAGCTGATGCGCCACCGGATCATGGCCGGCCCCAGGTTCCCCGAGGTGTCGACCCGGTTGGCCAGCTGAACACCTGCGAAGGTCACCTTCGGCAGCGTCACCGCCGTCCCGGCTGGCGCGCCGGCCGGGGACCAGGGCGCCGATCCGGTGTGCTGGATCGAGTCCAGCCACAGCACCGGGTTCGACCCGTCGCCAGGGGAGGGGAACTTCTGTGTCAGCACCCACGAGTCGACACCGTGGTAGGCGCCCGCGGTGTACACGGCGGTCGAGACCTGGGTCAGACGCTTGCGGGTGAAGAACGCCGGCGAGGTCAGGGTCGGGCAGCTGGTCGTCGAGGTGCAGATCAGGTCGAACGGCACATCGGGCCACGAGGACGCGTTCGCCGCCGTGAGCTGGGCAGGGTCGCAGGTGATCGAACCGGACGGCAGGCACCGCTCAGCCACCGTGAAGTTCATCTGCTGCGGCGCCGGCGCGGAGGTCTCGCTGCCCGCCCGCTGGCCGTAGTCGATGCGGCTCAGGTAGCCACCGCGCACGTACGACGACACGGCGGCGTTGTTGTCCCGGCCGTAGGAGTTGGTCTCCGTGGAGTACACGTACGTCATCGAGTTGCCAGACGGGTCCACGACGTAGTCCAGGTTCCACCGCCACGCCTGGGTGCACGCCGAGGCTGCGAACGCCGTGGCGTAGCACGGCTCGCCCGGGTTGTTCCCGTACAGCGGGACCGTCCACGCCGAGTTCAGCGCCAACGAGTCGGACGCCGAGCGCTTGTCCCGCCCGAACCAGTACTGGGTGCCATCCGTGGTGGTGACCTGCCAGTACTCGGTGTCGTTGTCCCCGTTCCACGACCCCGTCAGGTGCCTGACCAGAGTCCCGTCGTCGTCCTTGAGCCGCCAGGAGCCGCTCGCCGCATCCTTGACCAGCTCCGAGGAGTGCCCGGCCAGCACCAGCGTCGCGTTGTCGGACCCCCAGCACAGGTCACCGCTCACGTGCCCGACGTTGTTCGCGTTTCCGGTCGCGTCGTCCGCGCACGCCACGTACTTGCGCTCCACGTACCCGGCGTCCAGGTTCCACCCGTCGCCCACCCATGAGGACTGGTTGTTCGTGGTGGCGATCTTGCCGTCCAGCGACCCCGCGTCGTACGTCAGCGACACGCTCGGTGTCGGACCGCCCTGCGTGGCCGGGACCGTCAACGGGTACGACCACGAGAAGTCACCGGCCTGGTTGTTGACCTGCCAGGACGCCGATGCCGACAACGGGGTCGCCGACCAGCTCCCGCTTCCACCGGAGGGCCCGGCGGTCAGGGCCAGCACCGCGCTGGTCGAGACCTGCTGGGCGCTGACCGTCTGGGTCGAGGCGTCGTTGACCGACGAGGCAACCGGGGTCTGCGTGCGACAGTCCGGGTTCGACGGGTCGCTCACCGCACACGCCGGCAGCTGAACCAACCGCAACCGCGACGCCCAGTCCCCGCCGTACGCGCCGGCGAACCCCGAGTAGCCGACCGACAGGTCCACGGCCGCAGCGCCCGACCCGGCCAACGACAGCACCACCCCGTCCACACCAGCCGCCAACGCGGCCGCATGGTCCAGCACCTGCACGTCCACCCCGGCGGTGACCTCGGGCACGGCGCTGCGCTGCACCGACACCCCCGCCGACGCCCCCTCCGACGCAAGACCGACCGACAGCCCACCCGGGGCAGCCGTCGCAGCCCGGCCCTGCCCGGCGAGCAGGTGCGCCGATCCCGCCGACGGCCACGTCACCACCGTCGGCGCCGCATCGCCCAACGACGACCCCGACGAACGCGCCTGGGTCGACACCTTCGACGAAGCCACCAAGGACGCGTCGTCCTTGGTCGCGCCCCGCACCTTCAGACCGTGGGCCCGCCGCTGGGCGTCAGTCCACGCCGACGACACGCCCCCCTGAGGGGCAGCAGCGGCCGGACCAGCCCCGGCCACAGCCACAGCGACGCAGACAACGACGGCGACGAGACTGCGGCGCACAGCGGATCCCCTTCGATGAGCAGAAGTCACACGAATCACGGGAGGCGCGAACTCGGCCGGCAAGATCGGGCGGCGCACCGCCCTCACGGCCGTGCCGAGCCGGTGCAGTACAGGCGAACGGTGGCCTGATCGGCGACCCCGGTCAGAACGGCGACGTCGTCAACCGTGCCGTGCAGACCGTTCGCCGCCACCCCGCTGGCCTCGCCCCGGCCGACTGCCAACCCGCTCGTGGCATACCAGGACGCGGTGAACGGGGCTGTCACCACAGGGTCCGGCTCCCCACCCGGGTCGCACACGAACAACCCCACCGTGTGGCCCTGGGCGTCGTAGTCGGCCATCAGGTAGACCCACTCACCCGCAGCCACCGTCCGGCTCGAGGCCACCACCGTCTTGGTCGGCGACGCCGAGTCCGCCCCGTACGCCGTGAATGCCCAGCATCCGTTGGCCGTCGGGCACCCCGACCCGGCGCCGGACCGGTAGCCCAGCTCGAATCCCGGCGCGCTGACGCCGTTCTGGCTCACCGCGGCCTGTACGCCGGACAGGTCGTCCAGCTTGACGAACGCCCCCACGCTGTAGGAGCGGTCCGTGGACACCACCGGTGCGGACGACTCCGCATGATCGGCGAGGGACGCGAACCTCAGTGCGCCGTCTCCGGCGACTGCGCTGCCCGGATCCAGCTCGGCCATCATCCCCGGCACCCGCAGGCTCGCCGACGACACCGTCAGCGAAGGTCCGTCCGAGACCGTGTTGACGGCCGTCGTGGACGCCGCACCCTCGTCGAACAGCCACATCGCACTTGTCGGGGGCACGTCGACGGAGAAGGCGAAGTCACGTCGATGGGAGACGTTCCCGGCCCGGTCCACCGAGGTGACATAGAGGACCTGCGGCCCTGCCTTCTTGGGAGTGACCGTCACGGTCGACCCGAGCTTGGCGGTCTCCGGCATTGCAGAGTCGTTGAGCCCGTACTGGTAGTGGTCGACGTCAGCGCTGCCGCCATTGGTGAAGGTGAAGCTCCCCGGGACTCCGGCGCCGCCGGACCGGACACCCTCCTGATACGGCGAGCCCGCCCCGGGGCTGACTCCCGGCACGTTCGGAGGGCTGACGTCCACCACAAACTCGCACCACGTCGAGGGACCTGCCCTGCCCGCACCGTCCTGGGCGTGGATACCCCAGGAGTAGCCCGTACCGTCCACCAGCATCCCGCCGGGGACCGTCGCGCGCCACGTCGATCCCGACGCCTGCGCAGCACTGACGACCCACGGCCAGATCGGGGCAGCGTCCGCAGTGCGATACAGCTGCAGAACACCGGACACGTTGCCACCGTCAGGGTCGGAGACGTCGGCTGCCAGGGTCGGAGTCAGACTGTTCACGTACGGACGCCCGCCGCCCATGACGCAGGGCGTCGCCGGGGCCGAGAGCCGAACGTTGGCGGGGCCGTTGGGCGCCCGGTTGAACGTGATCGACAACGACGCGTCGTAGCGGTAGCGCTTCCAGTTGACGTTCGACGACTCATCGACCCCGAGGCCCAGGGCGAGGACCCCGCCGTTGCCGCTGGCCACCGCGCTTGCCCCGGCCGTCGCATCGAAGCCGATCCAGCGCTGGTTGCCGCAGGACGCCTTGTGCGAGACCGACTGGCTGCTCAGGCCTGACCAGCCGAACGTCGAGTCCCATCCGCTGGATGCGTCGAAGTCAGGTGTCATGTACAAGGTGACGGGGCGCTCGGTGCAGTTGTACGAGTGCGTTCCGTACACGCTGAAGGTTGCCCCGGTGATGTCGGCGGCGTCCAGCGCCCCGATCTGGTCCAGACCCGAGAAGCGCCACCGCAGCCGGCTGGCGAACTGGCTGGGCGAGCACGTCATGTACGCGTCCGACTTGCACAGCCCGACCCCGTCATCACTGGGGAACATCCAGGTCGTGCCGCCCGTCGATCGTGCCGACATCTAGGCGTTCAGCGACCCCGACACTGCCGGGTCGATGTACACCGGCCACACCGTCGCCGGGTCCGTCAAGAGCCCGGCGTCCGGGGTGACCGTGACCACACCTTCGGACAGCGTCTCGGGCATCACGGCGGTTCGCTCGCCACCGACCGGCGCCGCCGAACGGTCCTGCGCTGTCCCCGCCCCCTCCGGCGTCTGCCGCGAACTCGACAGCCCGCCGTCCAGCCACGAGTCCAGGCCCAGGGACCGCTTCCCTGCCACCGGCGCATCGACCGGGGCTGAGGAGTCCCACATCTGCGGCGTCGGGCTCCAGAACACCGTCTCACCTGAGGCGTCCGTGGCCTCGAACCCGCCCTGCGAGTCGACGACCGTCAGGTCGTGCGACGTCTCGATCGGGAACTGCAGCTCGCGAAGGCGCGGGTTGGCCGCGGCTTCGGCCGATGCCACCCGCAGCACCTCCGAGAACCCGGTCGCGTCCGCGTTGACCGTCACGACCAGATCCACACCCGGCAGCACTGCCGGATACGTCACCTGCGAGCCAGACACCTGCGGCACCGGCAGGTCGAACGGCACATCGAACGTCAGCTCGTGGCCGTCTCGGGTGATCCGCGCCAGCGGCTGGTCTGCACGGCCGTCGGAGAACGTCATCGGCACCGCGGGCGAAGCAACCACCAGCCCGTCCGAGGACGAAGTCAACGAGCTGTCGATCTCCGCCCAGTCACCGCTGACCTTGGTACGCACCGCGGACACCGAGGACACCAGCTCGCGCGACCCGTCCGGACGGGCATAGAGGGTGTTCCACTCCGACCGACCGGCAAGCACCTCGACCTGCTCACCACAGCGCGCCGCCATCGCTTGCGCAGAGGTTTCCGAGGCTGACTCCGACTCACATGGCGCGTCCGGAACCCCCGCAGCAGGCTGGATCCCGCCCAGCATCAACGCCGTGACCGACAACGAGACGAGCGTGCCCAGACGACCCCTCACAGCCATGCCCCCGTACGCGACCAGCGGTCGCACAGCCCCTGACCAGGAACTTCATCGCCCCCGGCGCGCCAGACCACAGCGGGTTCATGGCGTAGCCGGAACCTACAAGCAGCAGCGTTCGGCACGCCAGCAGCAGCCATTCGCGTCACTCGCCCGGGTCAAGGCCGCCATTGCGCCAAGGCAGACGCCAGGCGACCAGGCCCAGTCCCGCCACCGACCCCAGCGACGACCCGCCCTACTCCCCCGCACCCCCCGCGATCTCCAGCGTCCGCGCCAGCGGCACGCCAGGCCGATAGGCCAGGTGCCGGTGGCTCGGCGCGTCGAGCACGCACAGGTCGGCACGGGCGCCGATCCGCAGGTGGCCCACATCGTCGCGGCGCAGGGCGTGGGCGGCCCCGAGGGTCGCGGCCCGCACGGCCTCGGCGACCGTCATGCCCATCGCACTCACCGCCAGGGCGATCATGAGCGGCATCGAGGTGGAGAAGCAGGTGCCGGGGTTGCAGTCGGTCGCGAGCGCGACCTCGAGCCCCGCGTCGAGCAGCCGGCGGGCGTCCGGGAACGGGGACCGGGTCGAGAGCTCGACGCCGGGCAGCAGGGTGGCGACCGGGCCGCCGTGCGGGGCGGCATCGGCGAGCGCCGTCACGTCCGCATCGGACAGGTAGGTGCAGTGGTCGACGCTGGCGGCGCCGAGCTCGACGGCGAGCCGGGCGCCGGGTCCGAAGCCGAGCTGGTTGCCGTGCACCCGCAGCCCGAGCCCGGCGCCCGCCGCGGCGACCAGGACCGCCCGCGACTCGTCCTCGTCGAACGCGACCGGTGAGGCCGGTTCGCAGAACGCATCGGCCCAGCGGGCGAGCGGGGCGCAGGCGGTGAGCATCGGGCCGGTCACCAGGTCGAGGTACGCGGCGCGGTCCACGCCGTGCGGGACGACGTGGGCGCCGAGGAAGGTGACCTCGGACGTGACCTCGCCGGCCAGGCGCAGCAGGCGCTGCTCGGTGACCACGTCGAGGCCGTAGCCGCTCTTGATCTCCAGGGTCGTCGTGCCCTGGGCGCGGGCCTCGGCGGCCAGGCGGTGCAGGTTCGCGCGCAGCGTCGCATCGTCCGCGGCTCGGGTGGCGGCCACCGTGACGGCGATCCCGCCGCCGGTGTAGCGGGCACCGGAGGCACGCGCCTCGAACTCGGCCGACCGGTCACCGTCGAACACCAGGTGGGTGTGCGGGTCGACGAACCCCGGCAGCACCGCGGCGCCCGCGACGTCGGTGCGGGCGTCGCACGCCGGGGCGCGGCCGGCCGGTCCGGTCCACGTGACGCGGCCGTCCTGCACGACGAGGGCCGCGTCGGTGAGCAGCCCGAGCGGGCCGGGGTGTGCGGGGTCGAACGTCACGAGTTCGCCGATGCCGGTGACCAGGTGCGATGTCATGACGGCCTCCGGGTGGTCGAGCCCGACGCGGGCTGCGCGCGGGCGGGGGGCGGGGACGATCGCCGTTCGGTCGCCCGCCACGCGCGGTCCACGGCCGCCGCGAGCAGCGCGCCGACATCGCCCAGGCGGTGCTGGCCCTCCTGCACGACGAGCGTGCCCGCCGCCACGACGGTGTGCATATCGGCCGCCCCGGCCACCATGACGAGCTGGGCCGGGTCGGCGCCGGCGGTCCGCGGGCTGTCGGTGTGGACCGCGACGAGATCGGCCGGGGCGCCCACCGCGATCCGGCCGCCGGTCGCATCGCCCAGCGCCGCATGCCCCGCGGCCGTCACCGCCTCGACCAGCTCGGCCGGGGCCAGCACACCGCGTCGACCACCGGCCAGGCGTTCGTGCAGCTCGACCGAGCGGGCCTCGGCCAGCAGATCGGCCCGGACGTGCTGGTCGCTGCCGACGCACAACGGGCTGCCGGCCGCGAACAGCCGAGCGCCCGGCGCCAGACCGTCGCCCAGGTCCTGCTCGGTCGACGGGCACAGGCAGACGGTGGTCTGCGAGCCGCCGAGCAGCGCCACGTCCCGGTCCGCCAGGTGCACCGCGTGCACGGCCGTCGTCGTCGGGCCCAGCAGACCGGCCTCGGCCAGCAGCTCGACGGGTGTCAGGCCGTAGGCGTCCAGGCAGGCGGCGTTCTCCGCGGGCTGCTCCGAGACGTGCACATGGGCCACCACCCCGCGGGCCCGGGCGGTGGCGGCCACCACGGCCAGATCGGCGGGCGCGAGCGCCCGGACCGAGTGCGCGGCGACCGCGGGGCGCAGGTGCTCATCGGCGGGCACGGCGGCGCTGCGCTGCGCCCACGCCTCGACATCGGCGTCGCCGAACCGGCGCTGGACACCCTCCAGCGGCTGACCGGGGGCGCCCGTGAGGTAGCAGGTGTCGAGCAGGGTCGCCCGCAGCCCGGCGTCCCGGGCGGCCTCGCGCAGCGCCTCGGCCATGACGTTCGGTTCGGCGTAGGGCGTGCCGTCGGGGCCGTGGTGCAGGTAGTGGAACTCACCGACCGCCGTGACCCCGGCGAGCACCAGCTCGGCGTACGTCGCGCGGGCCAGGTCCAGGTAGTCGTCCGGGTCCAGGGCTCCGGCCAGGGCGTACATCGCCTGCCGCCAGGTCCAGAACGATCCGCCGTCGCCGTGGGTGCGTCCACGCAGCGCCCGGTGGAAGGCGTGCGAGTGCGCATCGGCCAGGCCCGGGAGCACCAGCCCGGTCAGGACGTGGTCCCCCGGGCGGGCGGCGGCTCCCGGCGAGACCAGGGTGATCCGGCCGTCGGCGTGCTCGACCCGCACGGACGGTACCGGCCCGGCGTCGAGCCAGGCCAGCTCGCACCAGAACGCGCTCATCCCGAGGCGCCCAGCAGGCGGGTCAGCGTGGCGGTGAGCGCCTCGACGCCGGCCAGGCAGTCGGCCTCGTCGGCGTCCTCGGCCGGGTCGTGCGAGATCCCGGTCGGGTTGCGGACGAACAGCATCGCGGTCGGCACCCCGGCGGCGGCAAGGATGCCCGAGTCGTGACCCGCACCCGTGGCCAGTGACGGGACCGGACCCCCCAGCGCGTCGACGACGGCGGCGCTCACCCGATCGGCCAGGTCGGCATCGAGCACCGTCGCAGAGGTCCACGACTCGACCGCGGGGGCGTAGGAGTCGAGCAGCGCCAGCACCTCGTGCACCCGCGCTTCGTCCTGCGCCCGCACATCGAGCCATGCCGTGACCTGCGAGGCGATCGCGTTGACCCCGTTGGGCTCGACCACGAGCCTTCCCACGGTGGCCAACGCCCCGACGCGTTCGGCGGCCTCCCGAACCCGCTGCACGAACACGGCGGCCGCCAGCACCGCATCGTCGCGATCGGCCAGCGGCGTGGTGCCCGCATGGTCCCCGCGTCCGCGCAGCTCCACCCGCCAGCGCCCGTGCGGCCAGATCTCGCGGCCGACGCCGACCGGCACCCCCTGGTGCACCAGACCGCGGCCCTGCTCGACGTGCAGCTCGACGAACGCCCCGACCCGGGCCAGCGCCTGCGGGTCCGGCCCGAGCGTGTCGGTCCGTCGACCGGCCGCGGTCAGCGCCTCGGCCAGGCTCGTCCCGTCCCCGTCGCGCAGACCGAGGGCGCGCTCCGGGGTGAGGGCACCCGTGAGCAGCCGGGACCCGGCGCAGGCCACCCCGAACCGGCCGCCCTCCTCCTCGGTGAAGCAGGCGACGGCGAACGGCCGACGCGGCCGGACCCCGCGGGCGCGCAGCTCGTCGAACGCCGCGAAAGCGCTCACCACCCCGAGCGGGCCGTCGAACGCGCCCCCGCCCGGCACCGAGTCCAGGTGACTGCCGCTCACCACCCCGGGACCGGCGGCGTCCGGGTCGCCCCACCAGGCCCACTGGTTGCCGGCGCGGTCCTCGACCAGGTCCAGACCGCGGGCCTGCGCCTGGTGGGCGAACCACTCCCGGAGCTGAAGATCGGGCTCCGACCAGGCAAGACGCTGATACCCGCCGCCCGACGCCCGACCGACGGGCGCCAGATCGCGCCACGTGGACCGGAACCAGGCCGTCGTGTCCGGAGCCAGACCGCTCACAGCAACCCCTCCTCCATCGGCACCCGCAGCCCGTGGTCGTGCGCGACCGCGACCGCGTCGTCGTACCCCGCGTCGACATGCCGCAGCACGCCCGTCGCCGGGTCGTTCGACAGCACCCGGGCGAGCTTGCGCGCCGCGAGCGGCGTCCCGTCGGCCACGCTCACCTGACCGGCGTGGATCGACCGGCCGATGCCGACGCCGCCGCCGTGGTGGATCGACACCCAGGTGGCCCCCGACGACGCCGAGACCAGCGCGTTGAGCAGCGGCCAGTCCGCGATCGCATCGGAACCGTCGGCCATCGCCTCGGTCTCCCGGTAGGGCGAGGCCACCGACCCGGCGTCCAGGTGGTCGCGCCCGATGACGATCGGGGCGCTCACGGTCCCGTCGGCCACCAGCTCGTTGAAGGCCAGGCCGGCGCGATCGCGCTCACCGTGGCCCAGCCAGCAGATCCGCGCGGGCAGCCCCTGGAACTGGACGTGCTCCTGGGCGGCGCGGATCCAGCGGTGCAGGTGGTCGTCCTCGAACAGGTCGAGCACGCAGCGGTCGGTCGCGGCGATATCGGCCGGGTCGCCGGACAGCGCCGCCCACCGGAACGGCCCCTTGCCCTGGGCGAACAGCGGGCGGATGTACGCCGGGACGAAGCCGGGGAAGTCGAACGCCCGGTCGTACCCGCCGCGGCGCGCTTCGTCGCGGATCGAGTTGCCGTAGTCGAACACCTCGGCCCCGGCGTCCTGGAAGCCGACCATCGCCTCGACGTGCCGGGCCATCGACTCGCGCGCCCGGTCGGTGAACTCCTCGGGCCGCTCGCGCGCGAAGTCCTTCCAGTCGGCCACGTCGACCCCGACCGGCAGGTAGGACAGCGGGTCGTGGGCCGAGGTCTGGTCGGTCACCACATCGACCTCGACGCCGCGGCGCAGCAGCTCGGGCAGCACCTGCGCGCAGTTGCCGATCAGCCCCACCGACAGCGCCCGGCGGTCGCGTTTGGCGGCGAGCACCCTGGTCAAGGCGTCGTCCAGGTCGTCGGCCACCTCGTCGAGGTAGTGCTCGCGCACCCGACGGTGCAACCGGGCGCCGTCCACATCGACCACCAGACCGACGCCGCCGTTGAGCGTGATCGCCAACGGCTGCGCACCGCCCATGCCGCCGCAGCCGCCGGTCACCGTGAGCGTGCCGGTCAGGGCGCCGCCGAACCGCTGCGCGGCCACCGCGGCGAGCGTCTCGTAGGTGCCCTGCAGGATGCCCTGCGCGCCGATGTAGATCCACGACCCGGCCGTCATCTGGCCGTACATGGTGAGGCCGAGCTGCTCGAGGCGGCGGAACTCGGGCCAGGTGGCCCAGTCGCCCACCAGGTTGGAGTTGGCGATGAGCACCCGCGGCGCCCACTCGTGCGTCTGCAGCACGCCCACCGGTTTGCCGGACTGGACCAGCAGCGTCTCGTCATCGCCCAACGTGGTGAGCGTGCGGACGATGGCGTCGAACGCGTCCCACGACCGGGCCGCGCGACCCGTGCCGCCGTAGACGACGAGGTCGTCGGGGCGCTCGGCAACCTCCGGGTCGAGGTTGTTCATGAGCATCCGCAGCGGCGCCTCCGTCTGCCAGCTGCGCGCCGTGAGCGTGCTGCCGCGCGGGGCTCGGACGGGTCGGGGTCCGGACATCGGGTCCTCCGTGGTCGTGGAAGGTCGGGCGGGTGGCGTGCTCAGCCGAGCGGGACGACGGCCTGCGCGGCCTCGACGACGGCACCCGAGACCACCGCCGCGGTGACGGTCTCGAGCTGCGGGGACAACCAGGCGTCGGGGCCGGGTCCGGGCACCCCGAGCCCACGCAGCAGGTCACGGACGGCCCCCGTCGCGGGCGCAGGTTCCAGCGGGCTGCGCAGGTCGATCGCCCGCGCCGCGGTGAGCACCTCGATCGCCAGCACCCGGCCCAGCCCGTCGACCGACCGGCGCAGCTTGCGCGCGGCCGACCAGCCCATCGACACGTGGTCCTCCTGCATGGCGGACGACGGGATGGAGTCGACGCTCGCCGGGACCGCGAGCCGCTTGAGCTCGGAGACCATGGCCGCGGCCGTGTACTGGGCGATCATCAGCCCGGAGTCGACGCCCGGGTCGTCGGCCAGGAACGGTGGCAGCCCGTGGTTGCGGGCCGGGTCGCCGAACCGGTCGGTGCGCCGTTCGGAGATGCTCGCCACATCGGCCGTCGCGATCGCCAGGAAGTCGAGCACGTAGGCGACCGGGGCGCCGTGGAAGTTGCCGTTGGACTCGACCCGGCCGTCGGGGGTGACGACGGGGTTGTCGACGGCCGCGGCCAGCTCGCGGCCAGCCACCGTCCGGGCGTGCTCGACGGTGTCCCGGGCGGCGCCGTGCACCTGGGGCGAGCAGCGCAACGAGTACGCGTCCTGCACCCGGGTGCACTCCGGTCCGCGGTGGCTGGCCATGATGCCCGACCCGGCCAGCAGGCCCACCAGGTTGGCGGCCGAGGCGGCCTGGCCGGGGTGCGGGCGCAGCGCCTGCAGATCGGCCGCGAACACGGCGTCGGTGCCCAGCAGCGCCTCGACGCTCATCGCGGCCGCGACATCGGCCGTGCGCAGCAGCAGGTCCAGGTCGTGCAGGGCGAGGACGAGCTGACCGAGCATCCCGTCGGTGCCGTTGATGAGGGCCAGCCCCTCCTTCTCGACGAGCTCGACGGGGCTCAGCCCGGCGGCGGCGAGCGCCTGGGCCGCGGGTTGCAGCACCCCGTCCCGGTCGCGCACCTCGCCCTCGCCCATCAACGCGAGCGCACAGTGCGCGAGCGGCGCGAGGTCACCCGAACAACCGAGCGAGCCGTACTCGCGCACCACGGGCGTGATGCCGTGGTCGATGAGCGCCGCGTAGGCCTGGGCGGTGGTGGGCCGGACCCCGGTGCGCCCGGTGGCCAGGGTGGACAGCCGCAGCAGCATGAGCGCGCGCACCACCTCGCGCTCGACCTCCGGGCCGGCGCCGGCGGCGTGCGAGCGCACCAGGCTGCGCTGGAGCTGGGCACGACGGTCGACCGGGATGTGCCGGGTGGCCAGGGCACCGAAACCGGTCGAGACGCCGTAGTGCGGCGCCGGGTCGGCGGTGAGCTGCTCGATGACGGCGCGACCGGCGGTGAGGGCCGCGAGCGCATCGTCGCCGAGCCGTACCCGCGCATCGTGCCGCGCGACGGCGACCACGTCGTCCGGGGCGACCGGGCCGGTGCCGAGGACGACGGTGCGGGTCGAGGTGGCGTTCGTCATGCCTCGATCGAACGCCGGTCCGGGGCGCAGGGCCACGGTCGCGCCATGGGTAGTGTCTGGTATCCCAGACAAGTCACGGGGATGTCACCTGCGTTCCCACGCAGTGACGAAGGGCCATCCGTCACGCCCCCACCGGAGGTGCACCGTGTCCGACGTCCCCGCCGCCGATGCGACCGCCCGGCTGCTCCGCCACCTCGCCCGCACCGGGCCGCTGCCCGCCGCCTCCCTGGCCACCGCACTCGACCTGCCGCGCTCGACCACCTACCACCTGCTCACCGTGCTGGCCGAGCACGGGTTCGTCGTCCACCTGCGCGAGGAGCGCCGCTACGGCCTGGGGGTCAGCGCCTTCGAGCTCGGATCGGCGTACACCCGGCAGGCGCCGCTCGCCCGGGCGGCCCGGCCGGTGCTGGCGCGACTGGTCGACCAGATCGGGCAGAGCGCGCACCTGGCCGTGCTGCACGGCCGCGAGGTGCTCTACGTGCTCGAGGAGCGCGCACCGCGACGACCGCCCCTGGTCACCGATGTCGGGGTGCGGCTGCCCGCCCACCTCACCGCCAGCGGCCGGGCGATCCTGGCCCGGCTCCCCGCGGCCCAGATCCGCGCACTGTTCCCCGGCCGCGACGTGTTCGTCGACCGCACCGGCGCCGGACCACGCACCCCCGGCGAGCTGCGCACGCTGCTGCAGCACGTCCGGGCCACCGGCTGGGCCACCGAGGACGGCGACATCACTCCCGGCTTCGCCTCGGTGGCCAGCGCGGTCATCGACCACACCGGGCACCCGATCGCCGGGCTCGCCGTCACCTTCGCCCGGGACGACGTCCCGGAACAGCGCTGGAAGGGGCTGGCCGAGGCCTGCGCGCGGGCCGCCGCCGAGCTCACCCGGCGGGTCGGGGGGACCGACTGACCGGAGCTCCGGATGAACCAGCGCCGGACCGCACCCGGGCGCCGGGTGTGAAGTCGTGGGCCCGCAGCCACCCCGGCAGCTGGTCACCCGGCATCGGCCGGGCGATGTGGTACCCCTGCGCCAGGTCGCAGCCCAGATCAGCCAGCAGGGTCAACGTCGCCTCGTCCTCGACCCCCTCGGCCACCACGACCAGGTCGAGCCCGTGCGCGAGCGCCACGGCCGCCGACACCAGGGCGACCGCCCGTTCGTCGGTGGTCATCGGCATCACGAAGGACCGGTCGATCTTCAGCTCGTCGATCGGCAGGTCACGCAGGTACGCGAGCGAGGAGTACCCGGTCCCGAAGTCGTCGACGGCGATCCGCACCCCGCCGTCCTGCAGCTCGGCGAGGATTCCGCACGCCTGCGTCCGGTCGGCCATCAACAGGTCCTCGGTGATCTCAAGCAGCAGCCGGTCGGGTCGCAGCCCGCGTGCCGCGAGCATGGACCGGACCCGCTGGGGCATCTGCACATCGATGAGCGAGCTCGCCGACAGGTTGACCGCGACCGTGAGGTCCACCCCGTCGAGGTGCCAGCTCACCACCTGGTCGAGCGCCTGGGCCAGGACGGTCTCGGTGAGCTGGCTCATCAGACCGGCATCCTCGATCAGCTCGAGGAACGCCGCCGGCGGCTGCAGCCCCGCCACCGGGTGCTGCCAGCGGACGAGGGCCTCGACCCCGTCGACCCGGCCGGTGTGCAGGTCGAGCTTCGGCTGGTAGTGCAGGACGAACTCGCCCCGGGTCAGCGCGACGCGCACCTCCTGCACCCTGCCGAGCCGCTCGGACCCGGCAGCGTCGATCTCGGGGGTGTAGACGTGCACCAGGGCGGAGGAACCCTTCGCCTTGTACATCGCGATGTCGGCCCGGCGCAGCAGGCTCGACAGGTCGTCACCGTGCTCCGGGAACAGCGAGATGCCGATGCTCATCGTCACCTCGACCGCCATCCCGTCCAGGTCGAACGGCTCGGCGAGGACCCCACGCACCCGGTAGGCCAGGTCGACGGCCGGTCGCGCACCGTCCGCCGACATCAGGATGGCGAACTCGTCCCCACCCAGCCGGGCGAGCATCGCGCCACCCGGCAGGGCGGCGCTCAGACGGGCTCCCACCTCGATGAGCAGCCGGTCGCCCATGTGGTGACCCAGGCTGTCGTTGACCTCCTTGAACCGGTCGAGGTCCATGAGCAGCAGGGCGCAGCCGGCCACATCCCGACCGAGCCGTCGCTGGGCGTGGGCGTGCAGCGCGCGGCGATTCGGCAGATCCGTGAGGTCGTCGGTGTGCACCAGCCGCAGCAGCACGGCGCTGCGTCGCAGGTGGCGAAAGGCCAGCTGGGCACGCACCCCGAACGCCACGATCGTCAGCCCCGCGAGCACCAGGGTGGCGGTCGACAGGTGCACCCGGGTACCCGCGACCAGCACGGCCAGCCCCGCCACCGTCGCGCTCGCCGCCGTCGAGGACGCGACGGTCTCGGAGTACTCCGGGCGCTCACGCAGCGCCGGCGCAGGATGCGCACCGTCCGGCACGGCCGGTAGGCGCACCACCCACATCGTCACGAGCGCGAGGCCGACAAGCCATCCGACCTGGAGGATCGTGCCGGCCAGGCTGTCCAGGTCCATGTGCCCGAGCGCGAACGCGACATCCGTCGTGACGAGGACGAGCATCCCGGCCACCAACCACCCCCAGCCGGCCACCGAGCGCACCCCGAGTGCCATGACCACGGCGATCAGCACGGTCGCGAGGAGCAGGTCGATCACCGGGTACAGCAGCGCCATCACCAGGCCGAACGGGAGCGCCCCGTCCAGGGCGCGGTGCAGCACCGGGCCGAGCGGGACGGACAGCACGGCCAGGACGGCCAGCAGGCTGTTCGCCAGATCGATGCGCGCGGTGGACCGCAGCTCGCCCAGATGGTCACGCAGGTGCACCCCGAGCGCACCGAGGAGCAGCAGGTAGAACAGCACGAAGCCGAGGTCGCCGGGCGACGGCACGGGCAGACTGCCGGTGACCACCACGGCGACCACGTTCCAGATCGTCCCGGCGGCGAAGGAGGCGACGGCGGCCGCCCCCAGCCGGGCGGCGGTCAGTCCGCGCCCACGCCCCGCCAGCGCGAGCAGACATGCCCCGGTCGGCAGGACCACCGCCAGCAGGGTGGCGAGCGCGGCGACCGCGAGCACCGGCGGCACGATGCCGGCGAGCATGGCGCCCCAGTAGGTGGCAGCGAAGGCGACGCCGACCCAGGCGGCGATCACCGCGAGCACGGTCCGGCGGGCCGGACGGTCGACAGCGTGGGTGCGCTCCATCGACCCACCACCTGCCTGTCGTCCTCAAGGAATCCGAGCAACCCCCGGGGGCTGGTGCGGTCGACGCCGCAAGCACGCTCACCGTCGGCCGCCCATCGCAGCGGCGGTGGACGCGGGAGCCTGCACGTCGACGACCGGTCCCGCCGGTCCCGTTCGCCGCGACCACCTCATCGGCGACGAGGCGCCCGCGGTGAGAGGACCGAGGCCTCGACCGTACGACCGGGCGCGTCGCACGGCTCGACGACCGGTGTCTGCCCGGTCCCAGTGGGACGGGCCGGCGGCGGGGACCCACCCCGGGCGTCAGCGCGCGGCGTCGACCAGCCCACGCGTGTACGGGTGCTGCGGGTGGGCGAGCACCTGATCGGTGAGGCCTTCCTCGACGACCCGCCCGGCGAGCAGCACGGCCGTCCGGGTCGCGACCAGCCGGGCGAGCGCCAGGTCGTGGGTGATGAACAGCAGCGTCAGACCGCGCTCGTCCTGCAGACCCTGGAGCAGCTCCACGATCTCGGCCTGGACCGACACATCGAGGGAGGACGTGACCTCGTCGCAGACCAGCACCTGCGGTTCGGCGAGCAGGGCGCGGGCCAGGGCGATGCGCTGGCGCTGACCACCGCTCAGCTCGTGGGGCAGCGCATCGAGGTGATCGGCCCGCAGCCCGACCCGTTCGACGACGGCGAGCGCCTGGGTGCGGGACGTGACCGCGTCGAGCCCGCGCAGCCACCGACCGGCCAGCGCGACCGACTCGCCCACCCGGCGCCGCGGGTTGAGCGAGCCGTACGGGTTCTGGAAGACGTACTGGACCTGCCGGTGCTGGTCCCGGCTGCGCGCGTCCAGCGCACGCGGCAGCACCTGGTCGGCCACCAGGACGTCGCCGTCGTACCGGTCGTGGAACCCGGCGATGCACCGGGCCACTGTCGTCTTGCCGGATCCGGACTCGCCGACGAGCGCCAGGCACTGCCCCGCCGTGACGCGCAGGTCCACACCGTGGGTCACCTCGGTGGACCCGTGCCGGGCGCTCACCGCGGCCAGCTCCAGGGCGTACCGCGCCGGGGCGGCGTCGGGGCGCTCGTCCGGCGGGGCCGGGCGCGCGCTGGTGCGGGCAGCCGACTCACCCGCCCCCGGCCCGACGGGTGGCAGCGCGGCCAGCAGCCGACGCGTGTACGGGTGCCGGGCCGTCGCCCTCAGCTCGGCCGCGGGCGCCTGCTCCACCACGCGTCCACCGAGCATGACGAGCACCCGGTCGGCGAAGGACAGCAGCAGGCGCAGGTCGTGGGAGATGAACACCACACCCGTGCGCTCACGCACCGCGAGGTCGCGGACCAGGTCGACGATGGTGCGGGTGGTCGTCACATCGAGCCCGGTGGTCGGCTCGTCCATCACGACCAGCCGCGGTGACAGCGCGAACGCGACCGCGATGGTGACCCGCTGCTGCTGACCGCCGGACAGCTGGTGCGGGTAGCGCCGGGCGAGCGCGGGGTCCAGGCCGACGGCCGCGAACAGCTCGGCCGTCCGGGCGTCGCGGTCACCGACCCCGTGCGCGGCGAGCACCTCGCGCACCGCATCGCCGGCCCGCAGGGTGGGGCTCAGGGCGCTGGCCGGGTCCTGCGGGACGCTCGCGACGATGCGGCCACGCAGCGTCCGCAGCGCCGCGACCGACCGACCGGACAGCCGCTCACCGTCGACCTCGACCTGGCCGCCGACGGTCGCCAGACCGGGGGCGGTGAACCCGAGCAACGCCAGGCCGAGGGTCGACTTGCCTGAACCGGTCTCCCCCGCCAGGCCGACGACCTCACCGGCCGCGACGTCCAGGTCGATACCGGGCAGCACGGGCTCGCCACCCGCGGCGACCTCGACCCGCAACCCACGGACCAGGGCGACCGGGCCCGTCGGTGCCACCTCGGGGTCCGCGACCCCGCTCATCGGGCCGACCTCGCCGAGATGGCCCGCGACACACCGTCGCGCAGCAGGTTCATGCCGATGAGCAGCACCGCGAGGACGCCCACCGGGGCCAGCACCGCCCATGGCTGCACCGAGACCCCTCCCTTGTTGTCCTGGATCATCCGGCCCCACTCCAGCCCCGAGGAGCCGAAGCCGAGGAAGTTGAGCGAGGCGAGGAGCACGAACGACGCCGCGAGCCGCACCCCGAGCTCGACGAGCAGCGTGGGCGCAACCACCGGCAGCACCTCGTGCGTGAGGATCCGGCCGCGCGGTGTGCCGAACCCGCGGGCCGCCGCGACGTAGTCCTCCTCGACGACCCGTTGAGCCGCTGCACGCATCACCCGTGCGGTGTGGGGGACGTGCGCCACCGCGACGACGGCGACGAGCACCGTGGGACTGGCCCCGAACCGGGTGATGACCAGGAGCGAGACCAGGATCTGCGGGATCACGATGAAGGTGTCGTTGAGCGTGAGCAGCCACTGCCCGGTGCGGGTGGGCAGCACGGCCATCCCGGTGCCGAGCAGCGCCCCGAGGCCGACGCCGAGCAGGGTGGCACCGAACCCTTCGAGCACGAAGGTCCGGCCACCGACGAGCAGCCGACTGAGCACATCGCGGCCGAGCACATCGGTGCCGAGCGGGCTGCCCGGTGACGGCCCGTCGAAGGGTGCGCCGACGAAGGCCGTCGGCGAGGTCGTGACGAACCACGGCCCGGCGACGGCGAGCACGAGGACGGCGAGTGCCGCGAGCGCACCCGCGACGGCGCGCGGGTCGCGCAGCGTGCGGTGCAGCACCGAGGTGCCACGTGCGCTGTGCACCGGGCCGGCCGAGGTCCGGGTCGGGTCGGCGGCGCTCATGCGGCCCTCGTGCGCAGGCGCGGGGTGAGCAGCACACCGACCACATCGGCGAGCACGTAGACCAGCAGGGAGGCCGCGGCGACGATCATCGCGATGCCCTGCACGACGGGGATGTCCCGGTTGGCCACCGCGGAGACCACGGCCGACCCGAGCCCCGGGTAGGCGAACACCGTCTCGACGGCGACCGTGCCGCCGATCAGGTAGGTCACGGTCATGGCCGAGACCTGGACGGCGGGCGGCAGCGCCGACGGCAGCGCGTACCGGCGCACCAGCCGACCCTCGCCGATCCCGGACAGCCGGGCCCAGCGCACGTGCTCGCTGGCCAGCTCGTCGCGCATCGTGGTGCGCACCGATTCGGTGAGGTAGGGCGCGGCGGTCAGCACGAGGGTGAGCACGGGCAGCACCAGCAGCACCGGGTGCTGCCAGACGGCCGTGCCCGACGGTGGCACCGAGGTCGGCGGCAGCACTTTCCACACGTTGGTCGCGAGCAGCACCACGAGCAGGATGCCGACCACGAACTCCGGCAGGGCCAGCACGACGTGCACCGCGGCGGAGACGGCGTGGTCGACGACGCCGCCGGCCCGGCGGGCGGCCCAGGTGCCGAGGCCGACGGACAGCGGCAGGAGCAGGGCCGCCGTCACCACGACGAGCACCGCGCTGGCCTGCAACCGCCCGGCGATCAGCTCGGCCACCGGGGTCCCGGAGGTGAGCGAGGTCCCGAGGTCGCCGCGCAGCAGCCCGCCGAGCCAGGACAGGTACTGCTCGGGCAGCGGCCGGTCCAGACCGAGGTCCGCGCGCACCCGGGCGATCTGCTCAGGTGTGGCGGTCTGGCCGAGCACCTGCCGGGCGACGTCCCCGGGCAGTGCCTGGGTGAGCACGAAGACGACGAGGGACACCGTCGCCAGCATGAGCACTCCGACCAGCAGGCGGGTGGTGATCATGGTGAGCAGCGGACGGTGTCGCCTCGTCGTCTCCGTCATAGCAGCGAGCCTCCGGGCCGGTGGGTCAGGACGTGAAGGACAGCGTGGCGAAGTGGTAGCCGTTGCCACCGTCGGTGTTCGGGTACGTGGAGTACCCGGTCACGTTCGCCGCGTAGGCGCTGATCGAGTCGAGGAACACCGCGACCACGTAGGCGCCGCGGTCGTACTCGATCTGCTGCATCTGGTGGACGAGCGCGGTCCGCTCGGTGGTGTCCACGGTCTGCACCGCCTGGTCGTACAGGGCGTCGTACTCGTCGTCCTGCCAGTGGGTGGCGTTGTAGGGGGCGTCGCTCACGATGGTGAAGGCGGCCTGGTCGAAGACCCCGAGGAAGCCCCAGTAGGACAACGAGAGCGGGTAGGTGCCGTAGGCGTCGCCGTAGTACGTGGCCGAGTCGACGGAGTTGAAGGTGATGTCGAACCCGGCCTCGGCGGCCTGCTCGACGAGCACCTCGTTAAGGCGGTCGGCGGTCGAGGTGACCGGGGCCGCGGTGAGCTCGACGGCGAGCGGCAGGGTGTAGCCGGCGTCCTCGAGCAGCTTCTTGGCCGCGGCCGGATCGGCCTCGCGCTGTGGCAGCTCGTCGTTGTAGAGCGCGTCGAACGGGGAGAACACGTCGTTGCCGACGGTGGCGTACCCGTCGAACACCTGGTCGACCATCTGCTCGCGGTCCACGGCGAGCCGCAGGGCCTCGCGCACCACGGGGTCGTCGAACGGTTCGAGCGAGACGTTCATCTGCCAGGTGAGCGTGCCGCTCGTGGCGTAGGCGTCGACGACGAAGCCGTCACCGGCTGCCTCGACCACCTTGACCAGGCTCGGGTCGAGCCCGGAGGCCATGTCGATCTGGCCGCCGATCAGGGCGTTCACCTGGGCGGACGCATCGTCGAAGCTCACCAGGTCGAGGGCGTCGACGGACGGGCCGTCACCCCAGTACTCCGGGTTGGCGGTGAAGGTGACCTCGGTGCCGGGGGTCATCTCGTCGAGCACGAACGGTCCGGAGCCGATGGGGGCGGCCGGGTCGAAGTCGACCGGCACGATGGACATCGTCGGCGAGGTGAGCGCCTCGGGGAACAGCACCGTGGGGTAGGCCAAGGTGAACTGCACGGTGTGGTCGTCGACGGCCACGATCTGGTCGGCCTGGACGTAGGGGATGGAGGAGGCCGGCGGGAGCGGCGCCGCCGGGTCGAGGATCCGCTGGAAGGTCGCGATCACATCGGCCGAGGTCACCGGGGTGCCGTCCGACCAGGTGGCGTCGTCGCGCAGGGTGACGGTCCACACGTCGGCGGTGTCGCCCGGTTCGACGGAGGAGGCCAGCCGCATGGTGACGGCACCGTCCGTGCCGTACTCGGTAAGGGTGTCGTAGAGCTGACCGGCGATGGCGTACCCGCCGGCGGTGGAGACCTCGGCGGGGTCGAGGGAGTCGGCGGTGGACAGCGACGTGATCCCGACGCGCAACGTGCCGCCGGTGGCCGACGACGACGAGGCGGACGAGCTGGCGGACGAACCGCCCGAGCACGAGGCGAGGACGAGCGCCGCGGCGGTGACGGCCGCGGCGGCCAGGGCGGTCCGGGCGCGGCGCGTCCGGGGCAGGGAAGAGGGGGGCATCGGGACTCCAGTGCGTGGGGGTGCAGGGGTGGAGCGGTGCGGGGTGCAGGGGATGCACGCGGGGGTGCGGTGCGCGGTGCCGCCCGGCCCGGTGCGCCGACGTGGGGGACGTCGGGCACCGGGACGGGTGGGATGGGCCGGTCCGGGCCGTCGGGGGGTGGCGACCCGGACCGGCGTCAGGCGGCGGAGGCCGCGGGTTCCTCGATCAGGGACAGGACGACGCGGGCGCCGGGCTCCAGCCACGTGCGCAGGCCGATGAGCTCGAGCCGATCGGCACCCTCGATGACCCGGCCGATACCGGAGACCGGCAGCGGCTCGGGCGGGATGTCGTCGCCGTACATGATCGAGAGCTGTTGGCGGGGCCCGTAGTAGGACACCGATCCGCGCACCTCGGCGGTGCCTGCGGCGGCGTCGTCGGCCAGGTCCTCGGGGTAGAAGATGTTCTCCCAGTCGGCCAGGATCTTGGTCTGCATGAGCAGCAGGTCACCGGTGAGCTTGCCGTGCTGGAGGTAGGTGGGGAACGGCAGCGCCTCGCGCAGCTTGGCGGCGATGAGGGGGACGCGGTCCTCCCAGATCTCGATGACGGCGACGCCCTCGCCGGCCAGGTTGAGGTTGATCTTCATGGGGTCCTCCGGGGTGCGGGGCGGGTGGGGGTCAGGCGCGCGCTGCGGCGGCGTCGGCGATCTTCTGCAGCGGGTTGACCCGGTGGAACCCGTTGACCAGGCCCCACGGGAAGACGATGTCGACCCAGCCGTGCAGCCGGTTGAAGTAGGTCATGGCCGATTCGGTGAGGTCGGCGAACTCGGCGAGGCTGCTCGCGATGCGGATGCCGCCGACGTACGTCTTGAGCACCTCGCCACCGGCGGGCAGCCCGACGTAGTCGTTCATGTTGGCCTTGTACTGGCCCATCTCGTCCATGTAGAGCACGAGGGTGCGCAGCTGTGCGTCGGGGTTGCGGGTGGCGGTGACCCAGGCGAACCAGAGGATCTCGTCGGTGAGCGTCCGCAGCTCGTTCTCGGCGAAGATCAGGGTCGACAGGTAGTTGTTCTTCGCTCCGGTGCCGCGCGGGACGATGCCGTTCCCGAGGTCGAGCACCTCCTGCGGCGGGGCGTCCCAGATCTGTTCACGTGCGGCGTCGATCGCCGCGATGGCCTCCTGCACGGAGCTGACGGTCGTGCGTACCTCGGCCTTGGCGACCACGGTTCCTCCGGTCTCGACTGCTGGTGTCGTGCCACCCGGTGAGTTCTCGGGGGCGGCCGGGCCGGCTGCCCGCCGGATCGTCCGGGCGATGGCGGCGACTCTAGGAACGCAGTTGCGCGATCGTCAATAGATGCGATTAACTTTCAGCAGATGAAAACGCAGTTGCCCCGACCTGCTCCACAGACTCGGAAACATGCTGGTCACACCCTCGTGACCTGATCGAATCGGTGACCGAGCATCGCGCCAGGTGGGCCGCTGCTCGCATTGCCACTATGTTTCACCCCACACTGATGGTTACCACCCAGCGGAAGGGTTCCGATGTCCGAGACCGCGTCGTCCGGATCAGCCACGCGCACCGCGGAACGCGCGATCCAGCTCCTCGTCACCGTGCTGGAGGAGACCACCGGCGGCACCCTGTCCGAGCTCGCCCGGGCGACGTCGCTGTCCCCCAGCACCGCGTCCCGGCTGCTGTCCACCCTGTCCGGGCAGGGTCTCGTGAGGCGCGACGCCACGGGCAGGTTCCAGGCCGGTGCGCGGATGAAGCAGCTCGCCGCGGCCACCCTGCGCGAGGACCCGCTCTACGAGCTGGTCGGCCCGCACCTGGTCGCCCTCGTCGAGGAGACCGGTGAGACGGCCAGCCTCGGCGTCGCCGCCGGCGACGACGAGGTGCTCTACCTGCGCCAGCTCGCCGGCACCCGCCAGGTGCAGACCGCCGTCTGGACCGGCCGGACCATCCCCCGCCGCGACACCGCCCTGGGCTCGGCCCTCGACGGCGCCACCAGCCCCCGCGGCTGGATCACCTCACGCCGACCCGACTCCGACGTCACCGCCGTCGCCGTCCCCGTGATCGGGCACGACGGGGCGATCCTCGGTGCGATCAGCGTCAACGCCCCGTCCTACCGCACCACCGACACCGATGTGGAGCGGTTCGGCACCGCCCTCGTCCGGCACGCGCTCGCCCTGTCGACGGCGCTCGGGGCACCGGCGCACCTGGTGGGGCGGTAGAGGGCGGCCAGCGCCCGGAGGGGCGGCGCGCCCCGGGCCGTGCGGACTCGGGGCGTTCACCCCCGCCGCCCGAGCCGATGCGCCGCCACCCCCGCCGTGAAGTCGTGGGTCGCCAACCACTCCGGTATGTGCCCGCCGGGCATCGGCCGGGCGATGAAGTAGCCCTGCGCCTGGTCGCATCCCAGCTCCGCGAGCCGGTCCAGGGTCGCCTCGTCCTCCACGCCCTCGGCCACCACCACCTGGTCGAGGCCGTGCGCCAGGGCGACGGTCGCCGAGACGAGCGCCTCGGCACGCGGGTCGCCGGCCAGTGGCTCGATGAAGGCCCGGTCGATCTTCAGCTCATCGATCGGCAGGTCCCTCAGGTACGCCAGCGACGAGTACCCCGAGCCGAAGTCGTCGATCGCGATCCGCACCCCTCCGCTGCGCAGGTCGGCCAGGATCGCCCGCGCCTGGCGACGGTCGGCCATCAGCAGGTCCTCGGTGATCTCGAGCTCCAGCACCTGGGGCGCCAGCGACCGTTCGGCCAGCATCGCCCGCACCCGGCCGGGCATGTCGACGTCGATCAGGGAGCTCGCTGACAGGTTGACGGCCACGGTCAGATCGACGCCGATCCGGTGCCACTCGACCACCTGGTCCAGCGCCTGGCTGAGCATCGACTGCGTCAGCCGGTGCATGAGCCCGACGTCCTCGACCAGATCGAGGAAGACGCCGGGCATCAGCAGCCCCTGCGCCGGGTGCTGCCACCGGACGAGCGCCTCGACCCCGGCGACCCGTCGCGTGCCCAGGTCCAGCTTCGGCTGGTAGTACGCGATGAACTCCCCCCGGTCGAAGGCGGCCCGGACCTCCGCGACCCGGCCCAGCCTCTTCGTCCCGGCCGCATCGACCTCCGGTGCATACACGTGCACATGCGATGCACTCCTCTTGGCGCGGTACATGGCGATGTCGGCGTGGCGCAGCACGCTCTCCAGGTCCTCGCCGTGCTCGGGGAACAGAGCGATCCCGATGCTCATCGCCACCTCGACCGACATCCCGTCGAGGTCGAACGGCTCAGCCGTGGTCGCGCGCACCCGTTCGGCCAGGGCGAGCGCCGGACCGGCGCCGGACGCGTTCAGCAGCACCGCGAACTCGTCCCCGCCGAGCCGGACGAGCAGGGCACCCTCCGGCAGGCACGAGCTCAGGCGGCGACTGACGTCGATCAGCAGCCGGTCGCCCATGTGGTGGCCCAGGCTGTCGTTGACCTCCTTGAACCTGTCCAGGTCCATGAGCAGCAGCGCACCGTCCGCCGCGCCCGGGGCCAGCCGCTCCTCGGCGCGCGCGTACAGCGCCCGGCGGTTCGGCAGGTCGGTGAGATGGTCGGTGTGGGCCATCCTGAGCAGCGCCGCGCCGCGCCGCACCTCTCGGAAGGCCAGCTGGGCGCGGGCCCCGTAGAACACGATGGCCAGGCCCGCGAGGACCCTCGTCTCGACGGACAGCTGGATATGGGTCCCCAGCACGAGCACGGCAAGCCCCGCGAACGTCGCGCTCGCAGCGGTCGACGTCACGACGGTCTCGGAGTACTCGGCCCTCGTCCGCGCCACCGAGGTCTGGCGTCCGCACCGGGATGCGGCGGCCAGACCGACCGCCCACACGGCGATCAGCGCCAGACCGATGAACCAGCCGAGCTGCAGCGCCGAGGTGGTCACACTGTCCGCATCGATCGCACCGAGCGCGAAGCCGAGGTCGGCGACCATGAACCCGATCAGCCCGGCCGTCAACCAGCCCCACCCCGGCACGGCACGGGCACCCCCGAACATCACCACACCGACGACCACCGTCACGAGCAGCAGGTCGAGGGCCGGGTACAGCAGCGTGAGTGCCAGCCCGACGGACATCTGCCCGGCGAGCGCCCGACCGACCAGAGGGTCGAGCGGGACGGACATGAGTGCGAGGACGGTCAGGATGCTCGCCGTCAGGTCGAGGCCCGCCCGGATGCGCAGCTCGGCGAGGTGGCGGTGCACGAGCAGTCCGAGTACGGCGAGCACCAGCACGTAGAAGACGAGGAACCCGACGTCGGCGGGGGAAGGGATCGGCAGGTTCTCATTCAGCACTACGGACGCGCCGTTCCACACCATCCCGGCGGCGAAGGCAGTCACCGCACCCGCCGCCAGCCGGGCGACACCCAGCCCGCGCCCACGCCCGGCCACCGCCCACCAGCACACCGCGGTCGGGATGAGCAGGGCGAGCCCGCTCGTCACCCCGCCCGCCACCGTCGGCACGGGCCGACCGTCGACCAGCGACACGCCCCACGCGACTGACGCCCCGATGGCGCCGGTCGACACGACCAGGAGGATCAGGAGCCGCGGCCAGTCCGCGGGCGATCGCCAGCCGGTGCGCCGCGGCGGCGTCCCGCTGTCGACGTGCGGACCCGCCATCTGCGCCTCCTCTCCGGCTCACCCGTTGGTCACCCACCGGACGAGCCTCGACGGCGGGGCCGGGCGTCGCCAACGGCCGGCCCTCGCATCCCACGGGGCGGGTTCGGTACGGGTCCGGACGACCGGTCGCGGCCGACGGTGGCTGCACTCGACCTGACCGGAAGATCCCCCTCAGTATCGGCAGGAGCACCCCCCACGTCAGGGAACCTCGGTACTCGACGGTACGGGCTAGGTCCGGGTCGCGCGCGGGCCCTCACACCGTCGTGACCATCCCGCCCTCGATGAGCACATCGGCCCCCGTGATGTTGCCGCCCGTGCCGGAGGCGAGGAACGCGGCGACCTCGTCCGGGTGGGTGAAGCGCTCGGTGGGCGTCCCTGCCACGGCGCTCGCCCTGACCTGGCCTGCGTCCACCCCGTGGGCGCGCGCCTGGGTCTGCGCGACGCCGCCGTCGCCCAGGAACCGGGCGACGGTGTCGACCCGCACGCACCAAGGCGCTCTTGCCCACACCCGGCTCGCCGACCACGACCACCATGCCGCCCCGGTCCCGCACGGCGTCGATGTGCGCACCCAGCCAGGCGAGCACGTCCTGGCGACCCACCGGCCGGCCGGCGTCCATCCCACCAGCATGAGCGATCCGGTGGGCCAGGGGAATGGTGGCCGGGCGGGTGGACTTCGGAACCGCGGTGGAGCTGGGTTCAGAGCCCCGCCCGGAGCCACTGACGTCGCCCGAGCCCCCAGCATCGCGCCCGGGATTCAGGTCGAACCGCCGAACTGCTCTTGACCTGCCGAAACACGGCTCTGCCGGGATCTTGCCCATCCCGCTAGCATCATGTCGCCGGTACGGTACACAACCCGATCGAGGGTTCGCCGGCAGCGATGCGGCTGTCGTCTCGTTGTTTCTCCTGGGGGCATTCATGAGCGAGGACCTGTCCACCCTGAGCGCCGAGCAGCGAGCCGCGCTCGCTGCCGACCCGGCGACCGATCCAGCGATCCTGGGCGAGCTGGGCAAGGACTGGCGACTGGTCACCGAGGTCGCCACGAACCCGTCGACTCCGGACGAGACTCGGCGCTCGATCTACGTTGACTTCCCCCACCTGCGTTCCAAGGCTGCGCCAAGCACAAACGGCTCCGGCGCGCAGGCCGCTGACGCCGTGGTGGACGACGCGATCGCCCGATTTCGCGCCCGGTCCGAGGTCCAGGCCCGCCGGAGCGACGCGATCGCCCGGCAACAGGGCACCTCGACCTTCCAGGTGACGGATGTCACCGGGCGGACAGTGCAGGTTCCTGCCGCCCAGCTCGTGGGCCGAGGAACGAACGGGATGGCCATCGCCTCGCTGGTGCTCAGCCTGGTCGGCGGCTCGTTGCTCGCAGTCGTGTTCGGCCACGTTGCCAGGGCGCAGATCGCCCGAACCGGTGAGGCCGGCGACGGAATGGCCTCGTGGGGTCTCGCGCTGGGCTACCTGCAGATCGCTTCTGCCCTCATCTTCGTCCTCTTCATCAGATCCCAGATCGGCTGATCTGGTAGCGACGGCCCGGACGACGGGCACGGCGGACTGGGTCGCATCCCAGAGAGCGCTGGAGCCGTTCAGGTCCGGTGCCACGAGGCCTCTTGGACATAGGGCAGTCGCTCGGCTCCCCCGGGAGCCGAGCTAACGACCGGACGGGCCGCATCAAACTAGGTTTGCCTGCTCTTCTGAGCTCGTGTCGTCAGCCTCCGATGAGCACATCGGCGCAGGCGTCGGCCTCCGGCGCTGGCGGATGGCGACTGCTCGAACTGAGGCACCAAGCGTGGAATTGTCCTTCTAATGACTCTATTGACCTCTAGAGTCACTACAGTGACGATCAGGAGGTGGGCATGAGGAGGACTCGGACGTACTCGCCCGCGACCCTTGACGCCGTCGCTGCCCTGGGGACGCAGATCGCGACCGCGCGCCGGCAACGTCGCATGACCGTGGCCGAGCTGTGCGAACGGGCCGGCATCACTCCCAACACCGTGCGCGCCATCGAGTCGGGCGCACCGACGGTCGGCGTCGGCGTCGTGTTCGAGGTCGCCGTGCTGCTCGGTGTCCCGCTGTTCGCGGAGACCCCCATGGAGGTGGCCGCTATCCGGGAACGGGTCCAGGAGCGACTCGCGCTCCTTCCCCGCAGGGTCCGCGCAGTAGGCGAGGTCGACGATGACTTCTGAGCCTGCCGCGGCGCCGTCGACCGCCTACGTGTGGATCTGGCTGCCCGGGCGCAGCGACCCCGTCGTCGCCGGCCGGCTCGACGCGGCCGGTGGTCGGCACGCGTTCACCTACGGGCGGTCGTACCTCGATCGTCCCGATGCCGTCGCGCTGTACACGCCCGAGCTGCCGCTCATCCGGGGCCGCCAGCTGCCCGGCCCCGGCCTCACCGTGCCCGGCTGCCTGGCCGATGCGGCGCCGGACTCCTGGGGCCGCCGGGTGATCCTCGCCCGCCACCTCGGACGCCTGGATCGCGACTCCGAGACCGCGGACCTGTCCGACCTGACGTCCATGCTCGAGTCGTCCTCCGACCGGATCGGCGCGCTGGACTTCCAGGCCTCGGCCCGCGAGTACGTGCCCCGCCCGGGTGCGACCGCCTCGCTGACCGAGCTCATGGAGGCCGCGGAGCGGATGCAGGCCGGTGAGGTGCTGCCACCCGATCTGGCCGAGGCGCTGCTGCGCGGCACCTCCATCGGAGGTGCACGCCCGAAGGCGACCATCAGCGAGCAGGGCCGATCGTGGATCGCGAAGTTCTCGACCACCACCGACACGTACCCGGTCGTGAAGGCCGAGGGCGTCGCCATGGACCTCGCGCGGCGCATCGGCCTCACCGTGCCCGCCACACAGGTGACGCAGGTCGCCGGCCGCGACGTCCTCCTGGTCGAGCGCTTCGACCGGCCCGCGCCCGGCACCCGCCGCCAGCTGATCTCCGCGCTGACGATGCTCGGACTCGGCGAGATGACCGCGAGGTACGCCACCTACCCGGACCTGGCGGACCTGGTGCGCAAGGACTTCACCGACCCCGGCCGGACCCTGCGCGAGCTGTTCACCCGGATCGTCGTCAACGTCGCGATCGGCAACACCGACGATCACGCCCGCAACCACGCAGCGTTCTGGGACGGGCGTCAGCTCACCCTCACCCCCGCCTACGACCTGTGCCCCCAGGTGCGCAACACCGACGAGACCGCGCAGGCGATGGCCATCGGACGGGAAGGGCAGCGGTCGTCACGGTTCGCCACCTGCGTCGACGCCAGCGAGGTCTACCTGCTGACCCGCCAGGAGGCAGGCGAGGTCGTCGAGCACGTCGAGACCACCATCACCGAGCAGTGGGCCGACGCCTGCGATGCGGCCCGTCTCACGCAGGCGGACCGGGCCCAGCTGTGGGGCCGCCAGTTCCTCAACCCGTCGGTCTCCTACGACTGAGCGCGGCGCCGAGTTGAGCGGTCACTCGATCACCATCGTCGTGGCGCTCCGTCAGCGCTCTTTCGCAGTGCCGGAGAGCCCGACAGACGGCACGTGCGCCGCGTGCCGGTCGCGCTCACGAGGCACGAGCGACCTGGTCGGGCTCGACGAGCGGCTTGTACCGCTTGCGAGCGCCCTGGTGGCTGACGCCCAGAGCGGATGCGATCAGCACCCAGGGCACGCCCCGACCGCGGGCTTCCCGGACAGCAGCGAGCAGTTCGTCGTCCGCGTGGTCCCGGACGGCCACCGCCTCGGCGATCGCGGTCACGTCGCGCCGGTCGTGCATCCGGGCGGTCGCCGGGTCGATCTCTTCGAGCCGGGCAAGCGCCTGCTCATCGGTCAGCTTGCTCATCGTCATCACCTTCCGTATGGGTCAGGGCCAGAACTTCGGCCGGGCCGTCATCGCGTGAATCACCCGGGGGTCGTCGTCGTCCACGATCCCCACCTCAAGGACCCGGCCGTCACGTGCCGGGCCGATGACCATGTGCACCTCGTCGCGCCCCTCGAAGGCCCGCAACGGGTGGACCAGCGCGTGGAGCATGTCGCGTCCTTGACGCCGTGCTGCCGCGTGGCTGACGGATGGCTACAGGTTGACGAAAATGCGCAGGAGACGGAGAAGGCCCAGCGCGAGCGTTTCCGCTGGTCACTGGGCCCATCCGTCGCTGTCTCAACGAGTGCGCCCGGAGGTACTCGAAA
>JAKLPK010000232.1 GCA_022013895.1 Cellulomonas sp.
GACGATCCGACGCACCCCGGCGTCCTGGGCGGCCCGGACCAGGCCCCTCGTCCCGGCCACGTTGACCTCCTGCTGGAGGCCGGTCTGCGAACCCACATAGCTCGCCGCGTGCACGAGCACCTCGGCACCTGCGACCAGATCCGCCAACGTCGACGGCACCGTCAGATCGCCCACCACCTGCCGCTGCCCCGGGCGGGCGTCGGTGGCGCTGCGGACCAGCGCGACGCTCGGGACGCCCCGCTGGGCCAGCGCTTCGGCGAGCGCAGATCCGATGAAACCGGTGGCGCCGGTGAGCGCCACGGGCCGCTGTTCGTCAGACAACCCACCCTCCCCCCGCGTTCGCACGTAGGGTCAGGTCGGATGACAGGCGCGACAGTGCGCAAAGGGGGAAATCATGGCAGGACGGACGCCTCGGCAGCAGCGCGGCATCGAACGACGGCTTGCACTGGTCGAGGCCGCGGGCAGAGCCTTCGACCGGGGCGGCTACGCCGCGGCCGCGCTCGCCGACATCGTGAAGGACGCCGGTTCGACGTTGGGCGGGCTCGGCTTCTACTTCCCGCACAAGGAAGACCTGGCGCTCGCCGTCATCGACGAGCAGAACGCGCGCACGTTCGGTTCGCTCGCGCAGGCCGGCGGCGACTTCCACCCGATGGAGGCGATGATCCGCAGCTCCAAGGTCATCGCCGACCAGCTGATCACCGACCCGCTGGTCCGCGGCGGCATCCGGCTGTCGATGGAGCTCGGGGTGCTGTCCGGGCCCACGCGCGGGTTCTACGACGAGTGGCTCACCCAGGTGGGCGCCCTCTTCGCGATGGCGCAGGAGGCCGGCGAGCTGATCGAGGGCGGACCGACCCCGGCCGAGCTCGCGGCCACCTCGGTCTCCTACTTCACGGGGGTGCACACGGTGGCGGGCGTCCTGACAGGTCGCACGGACCTGTACCGACGGCTGCACGTGATGTGGCAGATGCTCATCCCGGGCATGGCCCGTGAGGAGATCCGTCCCCGGCTGCTGGAGCTCGCCGCCGAGCTGTTCACCGGGCCCCAGCCCGCGATGGTCGAGACCACCCCCCGGCCCGGCGATCACACCGGTACCGCGTCGTCGTAGTACGCCAACCACGCCGTCGCCCGCACCCCGGCGACCCCCGGGCAGTGCGCCTCCACATCGTGCAGGGTGCGTCCGTCGTGGGCGAACGTGCGGTGGCGCACGATCCTGACCTGCGTCTCGTGCGGCCCCGCGGTAGGGCGCCACGGGCTGTCGACGTCGAACGTCATCCGCCGCATCCACAAGGTGTCGGCCGAGTCGCGGTCGATGCCGGCGGACGCGTACAGCAGCACCTGGCCCAGCTGACCGGTGAGCACCAGGGCATCCATCAGCGTCACCGACGGCCAGTAGGCAGCCTCGATCCCCCCGCCGGGCCGGTCCGGCACCGGGTCGATGAGGTGCTCGCTGCGGACCCGCCCACCCGCCACGTCGAGCTCGACGATCCGGGTGCGGTGGCCGGTCCGGCTGAACAGCTCGCCGCCCACGGAACCGCGCGCGAGCAGCAGGTTCGCATCCTCCCAGGTGCGCGGACCACCCGACGGGACCTCGTGGCGCAACGTCGCGACGACGACCAACGAACCCACCCGGCACTCGATCCCGGTACGCACACCCTCGACCGACGGCAGCCCGACCCCGGCCGCCGACGGTGAGACCACGAGCCGGACCCGGCCCAGGTCGGTGACCGGACGGGTGCCGGCCCGCACCGCGAGCCGCTCGAACCAGGCCCGGGCCACCTGGCCCTCGTCGAGACCCAGGGTGCGCAGGTACGCCTCGGCGACCGCGTGGGTCAGGACCAGCGCGTCACCCGTCCCCAGGTGGGCGGTGCGCGGCACCCCGTTCTTCGCCGACCAGTCGCGCGGGTACGTCACCCGCGCCCAGCCCGTCGCCAGGTCCGGCGACGCGGCTGCGGAGGACAGCTCGCCGACCTCGTACGTGACCCGACGGTAGCCGGTGCCGAAGAAGCGCGAGCTCGCAGGTCCCAGGTGGAGGTCGAGATCGTCGGGCGAGGGCCACGGTTCGTGGGCGATCGTCATGTCAGCGCCTCCAGCCCGGGACGGATGGCGCCACAATACGGACGACCTTCCGGCTACCGCGAGGACCTTGCGTCCGGCCCGCACCCGGAGCCCCGCACCCCGCTGCCGGGTCGACGACACCGCAGGTCAGGTCCGCGTGGAGGCGCGGAGCGCGATCTGAGCGCCGATCGCGACCGAATCGACCCTCACCTGAGCGCCGAACGAGCCGAGAGCAGCATCCAGGTCGATCTCGACCAGAGTCTCGCCGCCCTCCGCCCGCGCCACCACCCCCGGGACGTGGTGCTCGACGAGCGCCCCCTGGACGAAGTCGGTGACCAGGCCCGACAGGTCGAGCGGCACCATCGGATGGCTGGCCCGCAGCGCCAGGGTCCAGGTGCGACCGACCACCCCACGGTCGGTGATCTGCACCCCGACCGTCCCGGCCAGTCGGGTGGCCGCCCGCACCGCGCCGGACAGGTTCGGCAGATCCTGCACCCGCACCTTGCCGGTCACCGCACCATCCGTCCCGGCGAGGTCCGTGACGGCGTCCGGCAGCATCCCCGACGTGTGCAGCAGCGTGACGGCTTCGTCCAGCGACAGGGTGAGCTCCATCGCATCAGGCTACGTGTGCGGCCGAGGTCCGGCGCGGCCGTCCTACGGCGCAGCCCGGGCTTCGGTGTGGTCCGGGCGGCTCGCGTGGACAGGTCCCTCGTCGGACTCCGACCGGATGGCACCCTGGACGCAACGCTGAGCCGGCCGAGGAGAGGAGACGCGCGTCATGCGTCGTCACCGGGCCGCGCTCGCGCTCCTCACCGCGGTGCTGCTCCCGCTCGGGGCCTGCGTCCTGCTGGTCCCGCAGGCCCGGGTCCCACCCCAGCCGCAGGCGGTGGCCGCGGTCGCGCCCACCGACCTCGGCGTCGCGACCGCGTTGCACGGGCAGGCCGCCGAACGGGTGATCGCCCAGGTCCGCGGGTCGACCCCGATGACCCAGGTGGCAGCGGATGTGCTGAGCGGCACCGGTCGGGTGACCGCGCTGCGGCTGGTCAACCAGGCGCTCGCCGCCGATGCGTCGGACACCGCGGCACCCGCCGTGACGGATCTGGGCCAGGTGGTGCTGCAGCCGGACGGGTCGGCTGTCGTCGTGCTGGGCGTCGGGACCTCCGGCGACGGGTCCGCCAGCGGTCCCGTGGTGCGGCTGCCGTCCGCCACGGTGCTGCCGCTGCTCACCGCGACGGGGGTGCGGCTCCGCGAGCTGGCGATGACCCGGGCCTCCTCGACCGCCATCGTGACCGCGAGCGCCACCCCGACGCCCGCACCGACCGCGCAGGCCCCCGCACCGACCCCGGCCGCGCAGCCCACCACGCCGGCCGCGACCACCCCTCCGGCCGCAGTCGCCGCCCCGGCTGCACCGGCCGCCCCCGACTGCGCCGTCGCGCCATGCATCGCGCTCACCTTCGACGACGGCCCCGGCACCTACACCGCCGCGCTGCTCGACGCACTGGCGGCCAAGGGGGCGCCTGCCACGTTCTTCCTGGTGGGACGCAACATCGCCAAGTACCCCGAGGTCGTCGCACGCGAGGTCGCCGAGGGGCACGCGGTGGGCAACCACACCTGGGACCACGCGTGGCTCACCAAGATCTCACCCGAGGATGTGGGGTCCCAGCTCGACCAGACGTCCGCCGCGATCCAGGCGGCCGCCGGGGTCTCGACCACTCTCGTCCGGCCGCCCTACGGTGCGTCCGACGAGGCCAGCCTCGCGGTGCTGGCCAGTCGGGGCGATGCGGCCATCTGCTGGAGCGTCGACACCGAGGACTGGAAGAACCGGGACGCCGCGGTGACCACGCAGCGGGCGCTCGAGGGCGCCGCACCGGGCGCGATCATCCTCATGCACGACATCCACGAGAGCACTCTCGCCGCCATCCCGGGGATCATCGACGGGTTGCGTGCGGCGGGCTACACGCTGGTCACCGTGCCGCAGCTGCTGGGCACCACCACACCGGGCCAGGTCTACCGGCACGGGTGACGGCTACCACCAGCCCTGACGACGGAACCAGCGGATCATCCCGGCGGCCACGACGATGCACACCACCCAGAACATCGGGTAGCCCCAGCTCCAGCCGAGCTCGGGGAACACGTGGAAGTTCATGCCGTAGACCCCGGCAAGGAAGGTGAGCGGGATGAAGATCGTGCCGATGATCGTCAGCACCTTCATGGTGTCGTTCGAGCGGGCCGACAACGAGGTGCGGTACGACTCGGTGAGGTCCCGGGCACGTTCGCGGTAGCCCTCGATGAGCTCGATCACCTGGACGATGTGGTCGCGCAGGTCGTGCAGGTAGATCTGGGTGGTCGCCGACATGCACTCGTGCTGGTCCCGCTGCAGGTTGGCGACCACCTCGCGCAGCGGCCAGATCGCCGCACGGACCGTCACCAGATCGCGTTTCACGTCCTGGATCTCGACCAGCAGGGAACGGTCCGCCTCGGCCAGGACGTCACCCTCGAGCCGGTCGAGGCGGCCCTCCAGGTGCTCCAGCAGCGGGAACGCGGCATCCACGACCGCGTCGAGCAGCGTGTAGAGCAGGAAGCTCGCATCCGCCCCGCGCGCCCGGGAGGAGCCCTGCTCCAGCCGCTGCCGGGTCGGCCGCCAGACACCGGTATCGGCGTGCTGGAAGGTCAGCACCGTCGTGTGGCCCAGGAAGATCGACACCGGTGAGGTCTTGATCCGGTTGCCGGACGCGTGCAGCTCACGCGCGGTCACCAGCAGCCGGGCCGCCAGCTCGCTGCCCTGGCCTCCGTAGGCGTCCACCTTGGGTCGCTGCTCACGGCTGAACACGTCCTCGACCGCGAGCGGGTGCAGCTCGTACCGCTCGGCGAGCGCCTCGACGTCCGCGACCCGTTTCATGCCGACGACCTCGATCCAGCGCACGGTCGACCACTGCGGACGATGGGTCCCGAGGAAAACCGCCAGATCCTCGACCACCTGCACCTCGACCCGGGTCGGGCAGTAGTCGACGCATCGCACGAGAGTCAGACCGGCGGGTCGCAGCTGCACGTCGAGCAGGCGCGGCGGGCGCGGCCGGTCGTCGCGGGAATCGGCGTTCACGGCCAGACCCTATGCCGCCCCGCTCACCAGCACCGAGCCCCGAGCCCCCTTTGAGCCGCACCGCTACACCCGGCGGGACCGGAGCGGGGGCGAGGTGGGGGCGGCGGGGCCAGGGACGGGGCGGACGGGGCCTCGTCGCGGGCGGGGATGCGCCAGACTGCAGCCGTGACCGACCTGCTCTCGTCCCCGGTGCCGGCCACCGGTGCGGCGGGCGAGCACAGGCCCGACTGGTCCTGGCTGCCGCCGGGCCAGGAGCCGACGGAGCAGTCGCTGCAGGCGGCCCGTGACCGGCTCGACACCGTCCTGGCCGACCACGGTGTCACCTACGGCGGCGCCGACCGGCGCTGGCGGCTGGACCCGGCGCCGGTCATCGTGCACGCCGCGGAGTGGGCCACCCTGGACGCAGGTCTGGTGCAGCGCGCGGAGCTGCTGGATGCCCTGCTGCACGACCTGTACGGCCCGCGCCGGCTGCTCACCGATGCGCTGCTGCCGCCCACGGTCGTGCTCTCGCACCCGGGCTTCGAACGCGCCGTCGACGGTCTCGCACTGCCGGGCGGCCGTGACCTGGTGCTCACTGCGACGGACGTCGTGCGGGACGGTGCCGGCGACTGGTGCGTCATCGCTGACCGCACCCAGGCCCCGTCGGGCGCGGGCTACGCGATGGAGGACCGCCGCGTCGTCGCCCAGGTGCTCGCCGGGGTGTACCGGCAGGCGAGCATCGCGCGGCTGGGCCCGTTCTTCCACGCCCTGCGCCTGGCGCTGCAGGAGGCCGCACCACCGGGTGCCGCCGAACCCCGCGCCGTGCTGCTCACGGCCGGCCCGGCCAGCGAGACGGCGTTCGACCAGGCCTACCTGGCCTCCATGCTCGGGCTGCCGCTCGTCGAGGGCGACGACCTCCTGGTGCGCGAGGGCCGGGTCTGGATGCGCGGGCTCGAAGGCCTGGAGCCGGTGGACGTGGTGCTGCGCCGGGTGGATGCCGGATGGTGCGATCCGCTGGAGCTGTACTCGGGGTCACGACTGGGCACACCCGGTCTGGTCCGGGCGGTCCGGGCCGGGACGGTCACCGTCGTCAACCCGCTCGGCAGCTCCGTGCTGGAGAGCCCCGCCGTGCTCGCTCACCTGCCGCGCCTCGCGCGGGCCGTGCTCGGTGCGGACCTGACACTGGACTCGGCCCCCACCTGGTGGTGCGGTGACGAGCTGAACCTGCGGCACGTCCTGGCCCACCTCGACCGCCTCGCGCTGCTGCCGACCGCGGCGGGTCCCGACAGCACGACCGTTCTCGGCTGGACGTTGACGGCGGCCGGGCGGGCCGAGCTGGCCGCCCGGATCGAGGCGCGGCCGTGGGCCTGGGTCGGTCAGGAGCCGGTGGGTCGGACCGGGCCCGACGAACCGGCGACCGGCCCGCAGGCCGCCGTGCTGCGTACCTTCGCCGTCGCCCACGACGCGTCGTACACGGTGATGGCCGGCGGGCTGGCCCGGGTCTCGGACCAGCAGATCGTCTCCTCCGCGCTCGGCGCGCAGGCCAGGGACGTCTGGGTGCTCGCATCCTCGTCCCAACCGGCCGGGGAGCCGACGGGCTGGGACGACGAGGCGCTGGCGGCCGAGCCCGGCGGGGGTCGCGGCCCGGCCACCGGCATCTCGCCGCGCACCGCCGAGAACCTCTACTGGATGGGGCGCTACGCCGAACGGGCCGAGAACCAGGCACGGGTGCTGCGCGCCGTCATCGACCGGTGGGACGACTACCACGGGCGCGGCGGGTCGGCCGGCGGCCGGGCGCTCGACGTCCTGCTGCACGCCCTGGTGCTGCGCGACGACGACGAACCCCCACCGCCGCGGCTGCCGACCCTGCGGGACCTGGTGCTGGACCGCGAGACCCCGCGCTCGGTCGCGCGTTCGGTGCTGCGTCTGAACGCCGCCGCGCAGGCCGCCCGCGATCAGCTCTCGACCGACACCTTCGGCCCGATCGCCCGGATGGAACGCGCACTGCGCGATGAACGAGGTCGACCGCGCCCGGCCCGGCACGCTCAACCGACCCTCGCCGAGGCCGCCGAACCGCCGGTGCCACCCGCCGACGATGCATCGGCCGCATCGTCCGACGTCGCATCGTCCGACGCCGCACTGGTCGACGCCGCACTGGTCGACCTCGCACCGGTCGCGCCCGGCGACGCCGCGCCCTCGGACGCCGTCGAGGCGCTCGGCCGGGAGGGCACCTCGGCGACGGCGGGCCTTCGTCCGGTGCTCGAACGCGTCCTCGAATCGTTGCTCGCCGTCTCCGGCATCGCCGCCGAGGGCCTGACGCGCGATGTCGGCTGGCGGTTCCTGGACGCCGGGCGACGGATCGAACGCGCCCAGCACGTGCTCGACACGTTGTCCGCGACGACCGTGCGCGCCGGTGCCGTCGAGGTGGACGAGCTGGTGCTGGAGTCGTTGCTGCTCACCCACGAGTCGGCGATCACCTACCGCCGCCGCTTCCAGGCGGCGCCGCAGGTCACCGGGGTGCTCGATCTGCTGGTGCACGACCGGACCAACCCGCGCTCGTTGGCCTACTCCCTCGACCGGCTGCTCGTCGACCTGGAGGCCGTGCCGTTCGGCTGGCGCCCGCCCGACCAGCGCGACCACCTGCTGCGGGACGTCACGGACCTGGAGGCCGAGCTCGACTCGGTGGCCGCCGGTTCGGTGGTCGGGGCGGACGGCCGTCGACCACGCCTCGCGGAGTCGCTGGACTCGATGCGCTGGCGGCTGCGGGCCGCGCACGTGGAGATCGAACGCGTGCACTTCGCGCGACCCGCACCGCTGCGCACCCAGACCGATCTGTGGGGCAGCCCGAACGCTGCGGAGGCGGCCGGGTGACCACGCGCATCTACGACCTGGTGCACCGCACCACCTACACCTACCCGCAGGACGTCACGGACTCCTACGGCCGCACGACGCTCACCCCACGTGAGCTCCCGGACCAGCACCGTGTGACGATGACGCTCGACGTCGACCCGGCGCCCGCGGACACCGCCGAGCACATCGACTACTTCGGGAACCGCACCACGTTCTTCTCGGTCACCGCACCGCACCGACGGCTCGTCGTGACCGCCCGGTCGCGGCTGGAGGTGACCCGAGTGGCGCCCGATCCGGCCGCGCTTCCGGACGTGCCGTGGGAGCGGGTCGCGGCGGCCGTCCGGGACGGCGATCTGCAGGCGGCCGGGGTCGACGGGGCCGGTCTGGTCACCCTGCGCGAGATGGTCCTGCCCTCGACGCATGTGGAGCTCGACGCCGCGGTCCGGGAGTTCGCGGCGCCCTCGTTCACGCCGGGTCGTCCGCTGCGTGAGGTGGTGCTCGACCTGTCGGGCAGGATCCGACGCGAGCTGACCTACCGCACCGGCTCGACGACGGTGCACACCACGCAGTCCCAGCTGCTGACCCAGGGCGCCGGGGTCTGCCAGGACTTCGCGCACCTGGCCATCGCCGCGCTGCGCTCCTACGGTCTGCCGGCCCGCTACGCCTCGGGCTACCTGGAGACCAGGCCGCGGCCGGGCCGCCCCAAGCTGCGCGGCGCGGATGCCTCGCACGCCTGGCTCTCGGCGTGGCTGCCAGGTCACGGCTGGCTCGACGTCGACCCGACGAACGACACGCTGGTCGACTCGGGCTACGTGGTCCTGGGGTGGGGCCGCGACTACCACGACGTCCCGCCGCTGCGCGGGGTCATCTTCACCGAGGGTGCCGGTTCGACGCTGTCGGTCGCGGTGGACCTGGTGCCCGCGGGGTCCGACCCCTACGTGTGAGGCCTACGCCCCCACGTCGTGCAGGTGGTGCACCAGATCGTGCAGGAAGTACCGGCTCAGGGTGTCGACGGTGAAGACCGAACCGTTCGAACGGCGACCGGGCCGCTCCCACGCATCGTCCGGCACGGTGTCCAGGTGCACGGCGAACGAGGCGGCCGCCGCCGCGAGCTCCTCGGCGACCCGTTCGGGGGCCTGGTCGGCGTAGCCGTCGTCGACCGCGGTGCGGTCCTGGTCCCAGTTCTCGAACAGCGGGTTCTCGGCCGTGAGCATGAGCCGCAGCCGTTCGTCGAACACCCGGCACACATCGCGCACGTGGGCGGCGTACTCCGTCGTCGACCAGGTGCCGGGTGCGGGTCGAACCTGCGCATCGGGACGCCCGAGGGCCGCCCGCCACCGCGGGACCGCAGCCATCAGCGCGGCTGCGACCTCCTGCGCCGGAACCTGCGCGGGGTCGAATCCGCACTGCTCACAGGGCCGGTCCAGGACCCACGTCCAGTCCTTGGTGTCCGGCTCGATCCCATCCATGGCCATGGGCTCCAGTCTCGCACCTCCGCCTGCGGGCCGACCCTCGCGATCGGCCTCACACCAGGTGGGCGTCCTTGAGCTCGAGCCACTCCTCGTCGGTGAAGAGCCGGGACCTGATCATGAACCGCTTCCCCTCCGGGGCTTCGAGGGAGAACCCGGCGCCCCGACCGTCCACCACGTCGATCGTCAGATGCGTGTGCTTCCAGTACTCGTACTGGGCCTTGGTCATCCAGACCCCGACCCGGCCGCCGTCGCCCAGGTCCAGGTCGCCCAGGTGCTCGTCGACGTCCCCGACGAGGAACTCGCCCGCCGGGTAGCACATGGGCGACGACCCGTCGCAGCACCCGCCCGACTGGTGGAACATCAGCTCCCCGTGGCGCCCCCGCAGCTCCCGCAGCAACGAGGCCGCAGCCTCACTCACATCCACCCGCTCCACCATGCCTCCACCTCACCTCTCCCCCAGCCGTCCCAACCTCCGGTCCACATCCCCCCGTCCCCCGTCCCCTCTTCCCCCGGGCTCCCTCAAGGTTTCCGAGCCTGGGCAGGCTCCACACCTGCCCAGGCTCGGAATCGCCTGCGGGAGCGGCCCGGGAGGCCACCGGGAGCTACCCGGAGCCACGGGGGCGCCGGCGGGGGTTCGGTCAGAAGAAGCCGAGCTTGGTGCCCGAGTAGCTGACCAGGAGGTTCTTGGTCTGCTGGTAGTGGTCGAGCATCATCTTGTGGTTCTCGCGGCCGACGCCGGAGCCCTTGTAGCCGCCGAAGGCCGCGGCCGCCGGGTAGGCGTGGTAGCAGTTGGTCCACACCCGGCCGGCCTCGATGTCGCGGCCCGCGCGGTAGGCCGTGGCCTGCTCACGCGACCAGACGCCGGCGCCCAGACCGTAGAGGGTGTCGTTGGCGATTCCGATCGCGTCGGAGTAGTCCTCGAAGCTCGTCACCGCGACCACGGGTCCGAAGATCTCCTCCTGGAAGATCCGCATCGAGTTCTTGCCCTCGAAGATCGTCGGCTGCACGTAGTAGCCGCCGGCCAGGTCGCCGTCGAGCACGTTGCGCGCGCCGCCCGTGAGGACCTTGGCACCCTC
>JAKLPK010000233.1 GCA_022013895.1 Cellulomonas sp.
CCGGACAGCCCGTCCGAGCACAGCAGCCACCGGTCGCCGACGCGGGCCTCGCGCACCGACAGGTCCGGGGTGAGGTCCACGTCGAAGTCGCCGAGCACCCGCATGACGACCGAGCGCTGCGGGTGGTGGATCGCCTCCTCGGGGGTGATCCGGCCGGTGTCCACCAGGTGCTGGACGAAGGTGTGGTCGGTGGTGACCTGGACCAGCTCGCCGTCGCGCAGCAGGTAGCCGCGGGAGTCGCCGAGGTGCACCATCGCGAGCTTGTTCTCGGTGCGCAGGATCGCGGTGACCGTGGTGCCCATCCCGCTGAGCGTCGGATCGGCCTGGGTGCGCCGGATGATCTCCGCCCTCGCCTCGACCAGGGCCGACTGCAGCTCGGCGAGCGCGTCGTCGGGACCGTGCGCCTCCTCGTCGAGCGGGGCCAGCTCGGCGATCGTCACCGACGAGGCGACGTCACCGCCGGCGTGCCCGCCCATCCCGTCGGCGATGGCCAGCAGGTGCGGCCCGGCGTAGGCGGAGTCCTGGTTGTTCGAACGGACCAGCCCGACATCGGAGCGGGCCGCGTAGTGCAGCGCGACGGTCACGGGGCTACCTGGCCAGCTCGAGGACGTTCTGGCCGATCCGCACCGGGGTGCCGGTGGTCAGCGGGAGGGGTGCGGTCACGCGCTGGTCGCCCAGGAAGGTGCCGTTCGTCGAGCCGAGGTCCTCGACGAACCACTGGTCGCCCTCCAGGAACAGCCGCGCGTGCCGGGAGGAGGAGTAGTCGTCGTCGAGCACGAGCGTGCAGCCGGGCGACCGCCCGATGAGCACGGCGGCGCTGCCCAGCGGAAGGATCGTGCCGCGCAGCGGGCCCTCGGTGACGATGATCCGGGTGGGACCGGTGTCCTTGCGACGGGGCCGCGGCTCCTTGGGCGGAGCGGGGGCGGTCGGGGCGCCGCGCGATCCGCGCCGGCGGTCGACGATCCGGGTGCCGTACAGGTCCCGTCGCAGCACCGCGATCGACGACAGCACCAGCAGCCACAGCAGGGCCAGGTAGCCGAGCCGCAGCAGCCCGACGGTGAGCTCGCTCATTCGTCGGGTTCCGGCTCTCCGCCGGTCCAGAACAGGATCCGGGTGCGACCGATCGTCAGGGTGTTGCCGTCGAGGAGGGTGGCCGCCGGCACCTGGTGCCCCTCGACGAACACGCCGTTCGTCGAGCCGAGGTCGGTGGCGACGACGCCTTGCGGCGTCACCCGGATCTCCAGGTGCCGCCGGGAGACCCCCGGGTCGTCGACGATGATGTCGGCGTCCGACCCGCGCCCGATCACCGTCACCGGCCCGGTCAGCAGGTAGCGCTGCCCGTCGACGTCGATGAGCGGGTGCCGGGCGCTCGGCGGCGCCGCAGCAGCCGGTGCGACCGCGCCACGCACCGACGCGCTGCTCACCAGGAACCGCCCGGTCTCCAGCTCGGGGTCCTCGCTGAACCGCACCGTGACCGGGCCGACGAACGCGTAGCGCTGCGTGGCGGCGTAGTCCGTGACGTTGGTGGCGAACTCGTCGGCCAGCGTCTCGGCGCCCCACTGCTCCAGCCGGTCGAAGTCCGCCGTCGACAACTCGATGGTGAACTCGTTCGGCACGACGGTGCGCTCGCGGTCGAACGCGGCCGCCCTGTCGTCCATCTCACGCCGCAGCGCGCTCACCAGCTCGACCGGTTTGAGCTCACTGCGGAAGACCTTGGCGAACGCGGTGTTGACCGCGCGCTCGACCCCGTTCTCGAACGACTCGAGGAGTCCCACGCGCACCTCCGCTCCGCCTCGTGACGCGCCTCCCGGTCGCGGACGCGACCCGGCCCCCGACCTCGGGCGCGACTTGACCGGTTCGATCGTATCCACGCCAGGGGCTGCGTGGACCACGACTCGGCCCGTGCTAGCCTTCCTCCTCGCGCGTGAGTGGCGAAATGGCAGACGCGCTGGCTTCAGGTGCCAGTGCCCGCAAGGGCGTGCGGGTTCAAGTCCCGCCTCACGCACTCAGGGGTGTTCCGTCAACACCCCGGTTGTTGTTCGGGTAACTCCCGGTCGGGTTCGTCCCGGCCGGGAGTTGTCTGTTTTTGGCCTCTGACCTGCGGTTTTGCTAGCACGGCGGTGTGCTAGTTGGGGGCTGTCGGGTGGTCAGGTGCTTGGTGCGGGCTGCTAGCCGTTGGTCGGAGCCCGAAGCTGAACAGCACCGAGCTCCCCGCCATCAAGGGCTCATGCCATGCCACCGTGCATGTGAGGGGGCCAGCGCCCGCAGCTGAGAACGTCCCGAGAGCTACGGCCCGTCCGATCAGTGGCGTGACCTCTGAGTGAACGACGTCCAGCCTCGCCGCACCGACGGCCGAGTCGACGGTGCAGGTGAAGCGGGCTCCTGCCGTGGTGCGGAACAGTTGCGTGCTCACTGCACCGCCAGCACCGTGGATCCTCTGAACTGTGCGGTACCGCAGGTACAGCCTCCGGGACTCGCCGAGCCCGTGCTCCGCCACCGACCCGCGCCACTCTGCGCGGTCAGCAGTCGACCCTCGAGCGAGCCGGAGCGTGACCGGGACGCCATCGACAGTAAGGCTCGAGACTGCGAAGACCTCCGCGGCGCGCGCGTCGAACTCGGCCGGCAGAACCCACCGCAGGAGGTAGCGCGAGTCGTTCGCGTACTCGCGCATCATCCGCTCGCCATCGTCGTGGGCGATGCAGGCGACCCTCACGTCCTTCGGAAGTGAAGTCACAGTCTTGGAGATGTCGATCATGAGCTGAACGGCCCCGTCGAGCTCAAGGCCCGGTTCGGGAGCGGCGACGACCGCCCGCCACTCGTAGTCGGTCTGAGCTTCCGAGGTGAGAACGCCACGGAGCGGGAGGAGGCCCTCGACGATGGACTGGTCCACGGTTGCACGAAGCCTCAGGTGCTCTTCGGCTCCCGTTACCCGTCGGATGAGCAGGGCGACCAAGCCGCCTTGCACGAGGGTCGTGGCGAGGAGGTACCAGACCTCCCGCCAGGCGCTATCGCCCGATGACGTGCTCAGCACCAGGTAGGCGACGAACGACCCGGCGCCCACGAGGAAGATCACAAGCAACAGTGCATGGGTCGCACGGCCGTGCGCCCGAAGCGTCTCATCGGACACTCTCCGCCCCCATCTCCCGCAGCATGGTCATCTTCGCGGACGAGAACGGGAACGGGGAAGGTGCGAACCGCGCGCACTCGTGGCGAACGCGACGTGGTGGCGAACCAGAGTTGAAGCGCCCCAGGTTCTCTGCGGCGCTCATGCGGGTTGCGGCTCTCGGTTGAGGGCAGCGTGGTGAGCGTGCTCGTACTCGATCGGTGGGACGTTCCCCCGGCCCGAGTGGAGCCTGCGGTTGCTGTACCACTCGACTCGGCTGGCGGGCGCGAGAGTGTCAGACGAACGGTGGGCGGGGCCGGACGGACTGTTCACCGACGGGGCCGACGTCGACCGTCTCGTCGACACTCTCGACGAGGTCCGGGCACATGCGCTGCCGGCGGCGACGGTCGCCTGAGCGCGCCGCGCGGCGCAGAGTGCTTCCGCGTCGCACATCGTGCCGGCAGCTCAGTCCCGCAGCGCCCGCCCTGGACGCACACGCGCTGCGGCGGCCGCGGCGGCCAGGCCGGCGACGGCGCCGAGCGTGATGCCGCCGATCAGCGCCCAGGGTGCGATGCGTAGGTCGAGGACGGGAGCCCAGTGCCGGGCGATGCTGACGGCGAGGATGCCCAGGATGCCGCCGACGAGCCCGGCGATGCCGCCGAGCGCTCCGGTGGCGCAGGCCTCGCCGGTGATCAGGCCGGTGACGTGCCTCGTGCGGGCGCCCAGTGCGCGACGCAGCGCGAGCTCCCCTCGTCGTTCGTTGACGGCCAGCACCATGGCGTTGGTCAGGGCGAGGATCGCGGCGAGGACGGCGACGGCGGTCAGGACGGCCATCGCGGTGCGGACGTCGTTCTCGATGGAGGCGCGCAGGTCCCGCGGGTCGGTGGGGGACACGACCGTGAGACTGGACGGGTCGACCGGGTCCACGACGAGCGGCGCCTGGCGGGCGACCGGCTGTGCGGCGCCGGCGGCGGTGAGGATCACGGCCTGGGTCTGCACCGCAGAGCCGAACAGCTCGTCGTCCTCGCTGGAAGCGACGATGGCCGAGGTCCACGCCGGGATGCGTTCGGAGCTGGTGATCAGGCCCGCGACGGCCATGGTGCGTCCGTCGATCACGATCGCAGGGCTGGTGACGAGCGGGCCGAGGTCCAGCTGTTCGGCCAGCTGGGCACCGAGCAGCACCTGGCCCTTGTCCAGTGCGGGGCGTTCGAGGTCGGTCCAGGTGACCTCGGTGCCGGTCGCGGTGAGCAGGTCGGCGGTGCCGGAGTAGACGGTGGTCGTCACGGGGGTGCGGGTCGGGGCAGCGGCCACGGCGTGCTGGCCGTGGTCCGCGACGAGGCTCGCGGCCTGCACCCCGGCGAGCTGGTTCAGATCGGCAGCGCGGGCCTGGTCCGTCGGGCCGGACCAGCCGCGGACGACAGGCTGCTGATCGGTCGGCGCCGGTTCGGTGACGGTGACGAAGCGGTTCTGCCGTGCGTCGAAGGCAGCCGAGACCTGCGCCGAGGCGCTCGCGCTCAGACCCGTCGTGGCCACCGACAGCCCGACGGCGGCCGCGACGGCCAGAGCCAGCCCGCCCGTGCGGCCGGGGCGGGAGGCGAGTGAGGCGAGCACGTCGCGCACAGCGTCGGCCGGCCGGACGCGGGAGGGACGTCCCGGCGGCACCGGCCGGGGCGTCGCGAGCCGCATCGAGGTCGGCGCGGTGGGTGTCCGCCGTGTGTCTTCGATGACGGCGCCGTCGAGCACGGTGATCCGGCGGTCAGCGGCTGCGGCGATGGTCGGGTCGTGGGTCACCAGGACCACGGTGACACCGCGGGCGTGGACGGCCCGCAGGGCCGCGATGACAGCGGCGGAGCTGGCGGTGTCGAGGTTGCCGGTGGGTTCGTCGGCCAGGACCACCGGCGCCCCGGTGGCTAGAGCACGGGCGATCGCGACGCGTTGCTGCTGCCCGCCGGACAACGTGTCGGCGCGTTGCCAGGCGCGGTCGGCCAGACCGACGGCCGACAGCGCGTCGACCGCCCGGCGGTGCCGTTCGGCGGGGGCGACGACGCGGTGAACCAGTGCTAGCTCGACGCTGTCCAGGACGGGCCGACGGGCCAGCAGGTGGAAGCTCTGGAAGATGAACGCGAACGCGTCCGAGCGCATCCGCGCCGCGGAGGTTCCGTCGGCGCGCGCGGGTTCGCCGTCGATGAGGTACGTCCCGGCGGTCGGTGCGTCCAGCAGTCCCAGGACGTTGAGCAGGGTGCTCTTGCCGCCGCCGGAGGGTCCGTCGATCGCGACGAACTCCCCCGGTTCGATGGTGAGCGACACCCCGGCGAGGGCGGTCACGGGAGTGACGCCCGGGTAGACGAGGTGGACGTCGCGCAGGCTCAGCTCGGACATCTCACCCCACCTGGACCTGGTCGCCGACCTGCAGCGCGTCGGGGTCGTCGACCGCGATCGCGCTCTGCCCGGCCAACGTCCCCAGCTCGGTGACCGGGAGCAGCCGGAACGACCCGTCGGACTGCTCGACCGTCACCTGGGCCTGGCCGGCGCCGTCGAAGCCGACCGCGCGGCTGGGGACCAGCAGCGCGTCGTCCGCCACGACCGTGAGGTTGAGTGTGGCCAGCACCGCGAGACCGACCCATGCCTGCGGCAGGCCGTCGGAGGCGGTCAGCTCGACAGACCCGGGGGCGCCAGTCGTGCTGTCGCCCGGGGTCAGGGCTGCCACCTGCACGTCGACGCTCGTGCCAGCCGCATCGGTGAGGGTGCCGCGGGTGTCCGTGCTCAGCGAGGTCAGCAACGAGGTCGCGACATCGGCGTGGGCCACCAGGGTTGTCGACGCCACCGTGACGGTCGTGTCGGCGTCGACGAGCGTGCCGACGGCGGGCAGTCCGACGACGATGGCCGGCAGCTGTGCGACGAACATCAGCTCGGTGGCCGGGACGACGAGGGTGGCTGCCGTTGCGGTCGCAGATACGGCGCCCGCGTCCGCGGGGGTCCCGCTGGACGAGTCGCCGGTCGTCGAGGTCGCGCTGGGCGTCGTCTCGGTCGGTGCGCTGAACCCGTGGTCCCGGTAGAGCGTTCTGACGGCGGCGGCTGTCGCAGTGCCGAAGGTTCCGTCCTCGCGCTTCGGCACCGCCAGTCCGGCCGCTCGCAGCCCCTCCTGCAGCTGACTGACGTCCGCGCCGGTATCGCCTGGACGGAGGTCGTGGTAGGCCCGGAACTGCCCGGGTAGCACGAAGACGGGTCGGCCGTTGACCTCGACCACAGGCGATCCGGCCTCGAGGGTCGCGCCCGGCGAGGTCAGCTGAGCGGTGACGACCGAGGTGCTTCCCGAGGCGGGCAGCACGGTGACCGCCGTGCTGTTGGCGTACCCGATCGCAGCGGTGGCAGTGATCTGCTCGGCCAGGATGCCCCGGGTGACGGCCGCCGTGACCGGGAGTGCGGCTGGTGCGGTGGCTGCGGCGGCGCGCTGGGCCGGCGACTCGAACCGCAGGGCCGCAACCCAGCCGAGTGTGGCTGTGCCCACCGCGGCGACGATCACCAGGATTGTCAGCACCATCGTGCGCCGACGACGGGGCCGACGCGGCAGCACGACTTCCTGCAGACCGGTGTGCGCGGCCAGGTCCGTGCTCATGCGCCCGTCCGTTCGGCGATGACCGCCCGCGCCTGGGTGAGGTAGTCGCTGAGCGCGGTGCCTTCACGGACCAGGGCGTCGGCGTTCGTCGTGAGCAGCGCGCTCTGCTCTGCCCACTCGGCGGTGTAGAGGGCGTCGTCGTAGCCGCTGCTGGTGCGGCAGGCCTGGTCCGCGACCGCCAGGGCGATCTCCGCAGCCCCGGCCTCGGTGCCCGGGTCGTCGATGCCGAACTCGGCGATCATCGAGTCGGTCGGCATCCCGCCGCCGTCCGCTTGTGGGGCATCCGGCAGGTCGGACACGCCCTGGGGTGCCATGCAGGTGCGCCACCTGCCGGCGGCCTCCTGCACCGTCTGGTCCTGCTCGGCCGTGCCGAGCGCCTGGTTGGCCAGCTGCGCGCCGAGCTGGTCGGTCTGCGGCAGCGGAAGGGTCTGGCGTGCCGTGGCGATGCACCCGTCGATCGCGGCCGTCTCGGTCGCGTTCAGCTGCCGCGCGCCCAGCGTCGTCATCTGAGCGGCCACCTCGGTCGGCAGGATCGGGTCGGAGTGGTAGCCGTACTGCTGCGCGCCCTCCTGGGTGAGCAGGGTGCGGCCGCTCGGGGACATCGTCGCCGACCCCAGCGTGCTCACGTCCATCCTCGGGATGGGCCAGTCGATCCCTTCGGAGTTCATGCACTGCTCGACCAGCAGGTTCTCCGCGTAGTCCGTGATGACCGTTGTGACCGGGCTTGCGATGTACGGGTCCAGCGGCAACGCCCACTGCGCGCGCTGTTGCGCGGTGGGGGCGACGGCACCCGCGGCGCCCTCGGTGGCCCCGGCCGCGCCGGAACAGGCCGAGACCGACCACACCACGGCCGTCGTCATGAGCCAGAGCACGGCACGGGGATGGGACATCGGGGCCTCCAAGGTTGGGTTAGGTCGTCCGGACGGGTGCGACAGGTCGATGCTCTCGGGGCGGGCACCAGCCCTGCGTCTAGCGCTGGGTGCGACCGCAGACCCTCCTTGGGCGGGCCGCCACTGCATCGAAGGATGGAGACCGCCTCTGTCCCTGGTTCGGTGATCGGGCGGCCACCGGCTGGCTACGGTCGTGCCATGACCGAGGACCGGCGCCCGAGCGGGCCCATCGACGCCGCGACGGCGGTCGCCTTCGGGGTCGCGTGGTGCCTGGCCGTGACCGGCGCGCTGGCCTCAGGACTGTGGCAACCGGCCTTCGTGGCCACCTGGTGGTGGGCAGGCGCCTTTGCCGTCGTCGCACTGGCTCTGCGCCGAATGGCTCCCTCGGCCGGCCTGCTGGTGGTGGCGGTGGCGTACCCGCTGGGGTACCGCGTCGGGCTGCAGTCCGACATCCACGTCGTGCCGATCCTGATCGCGGTGTTCGTCGTGGTCCGCGCCGGACGGTTGCCGTGGTGGGGTGCGGCCGCCATCGGCGCGGGGGCGGTCCTGGCGTTGATGACGGCCGGCGGGTTCGAGCCCGGCGGCGGGTGGCGGCTGCACCCGACGCAGCTGCAGCTCACCCGCAACTACTCCGGCCTGGTGTGGCTGCTCGCCGCCGTCACGACCGCCGCCTACACCGCGCACGTCATCCGGGCGCTCGACCGGGTGAGCACCGAACTCCGGGCGCAGAACGCCGAGCTCCAGGTGCTGCGGATCGCCCACGCGCGCGATGCGGTCAACGCCGAACGGGTGCGGATCGCCCGTGAGCTGCACGACGTCGTCGCGCACCACATCGCTGCCATCGTCGTGCGCGCCCAGGCGGCCGAGCACGTGGCGAGCATCGACCCACGCGAGGCCACCGATGCGGTGCCCTGGATCGCCGCCACCGGGCGCGAGGCGCTCACGGCGACCCGCGCGATCGTCGAGGTCCTGGAGCAGGACGGGCCTCCACCGCCCAGGCCGTTGCGCCCAGCCGGTGGCCGCGACACCCTGCAGCAGACCGTCGACCGCGTCCGCGGTGCCGGCGTCGACGTCGAGGCCGAGCTACCGGAGGTCTGGCCCGCGATGGCCCCGGACACCGAGCTCGCCGTGCTGCGTATCGCCCAGGAAGCGCTCACGAACGTGCTCGTGCACTCCCAGGCCCGACGCGCGTCGCTTGCGATGCACGACGAGGCAGACCACGTGGTGCTGATCGTCACCGATCCCGGTCCGGCGGCCCCGGATCCGGCGCAGGCCACACGCATCGGTCGGGGGCTGGTCAACATGCGCGAGCGGGCCCGCGGGGCGCACGGAGACCTCACCGCCGGACCCGACGGCGCCGGATGGGTCGTCCGCCTGCGGGTCCCGTGCCGCCCGACGGCCCCCGCACTGGGCCCCGCATGACCGGGCCCGTGCGCGTCGTCATCGTCGACGACCAGGAGATGGTGCGCACTGGGCTGCGCGTCATCCTCGACCACACCCCCGACATCGAGGTGGTCGGCGAGGCCTGCGACGGGCTGGACGCCTACCGGGTCGTGCGCGACCTTGTCCCCGACGTCGTCCTCATGGACATCCGGATGCCCCGGTCGGACGGCGTCGAAGCCACCGGGACCATCACCGGCGACCCCGCCCTGGCCGACGTCCAGGTGATTGCGCTCACCACCTTCGACGACGACGAGTACCTGGCAGGTGCCTTGCGCGCCGGAGTCGCGGGCTTCCTGCTCAAGGACTCCTCCCCGGTCGAGCTGCTCGCCGCGATCCGCCGCGTCCATGCCGGTGACGCGATGCTCGACCCGGCGCTGACCCGCCGGGTCCTGGACCAGTGGGTCACGTCCGGGGCCACCGAACCAGGTGCGGGGAGTCGGCTGCCCCTCCTGCTGGACCGGTTGAGCCCCCGGGAGACCGAGGTGTGGCGGCTCGTGGCCACCGGGGCCTCGAACCGCGAGATCGCCCGCGAGCTGTACCTCACCGAGGGCACGGTCAAGACCCACGTGCACGCCCTGCTCACCAAGCTCGACACCCCCAGCCGCGCCGTCCTGGTCACACTCGCGTACGAGAGCGGATTCGTCAGCCCGGGAAGTTCAACGTGACGGGCCGGCGACAGGTGCGGGCCGCCGGAGCCGGCGACCCGCACCTCCGTCGGTCAGAAGCCGGCGAAGTAGCCCGAGCTGATCTCGTCGTTCACCCCGTTGGTCGACAGGTTGCTATCCCCCGTCTTCTTCGCCCAGGACACCGACCATCCCCCCTTGTTTGCGTCGCGATAGAAAGTCACGGTGCTCAGGTTGCCGTTGTTGTAGACCGACGAGGCGCTGTCATTCGCGCCGTAGGTGGTCGTGTTGTAGGTCCACAGGCTGTAGTTCGGGATGTACTTCTGGAAGGCAACGTACGCCGCCCCCTGGTTCGCGGTGACGTAGCCGGAATCTCCCCAGATGCACGCGGCACCACTGGGGCAGTTCGAGGTCGCCGCCTGCGCGGGCGCGGCCATGAACACCGCAGACGCGGCCACTCCGGCGACGACCAGACCCTGGATCAGCCGAGATTTCATCGACATGGGAACCGTCCTATTCGTTGTTGAAGGCACCCACCGGCTGCGGGCTCGCTGTGACGCTAGGACGTCAGCCAGAACAGCGATAGAGCAGCAGAAGTCGTCATAGTTTGCTTCTCGTATGTTCACTGAGCTAGCAGGGACGTGTTTCGACAAAGGGGGCAAGGTGGAAGTGGGGGAGCTCAAGGTACGGGTTCGGGAGGCCCGGGTTGGCCGAGGGCCGACGCCTGTCCCAGGCGGGCGTCGTTCCGATTCGCTGAGGCAGGCACTGGTGCAGGTTGGGTCACCAGTCGGCGGAGCCACGACGGCGGAGCTCGAGCGGGCAACCCTCGGGCTGGTTCGCCTTGAGTCGGACCTGGTGGGCGAGGGTTTGGACCCGATGTGCGTCAGCCTTCTCCACTGCGTCAGTTCGAGTATGGGAGGTGTATCTGCTGAGGATCTGGCCGCGGCCAGCACTGGTCTATCAGCATCACGGTTGGCGCGGGCAGGCGCAGCTCAGATGCAGGTCACGGCACAGCTCGTCGCTAAGGCCACGGCCTCTCGGAAGCTCGAACTCGACGACGTTGTCAAGGCGTTCAAGGCTCTCCGAGCCTCGCCTCGCTCGACGAGCGACCAGGTGTCATCCCGATCTGTCAACGACGGCTGAAAATGAACCCTCTGGCGACGGCTGAAAGTGAACCCCTCTCGTGGTGTGTTCACTCGGTCGTGCTGGCCGCTGGTGGGCGGCCGAGGTCTCGGTTCTTGAGCCGGTAGGAGTCGCCTTTGAGGGCGATGACGTCGGCGTGGTGGACGAGGCGGTCGATCATGGCGGCGGCGACGGTGTCGTCTCCGAAGACTTCGCCCCACCGGCCGAAGGGCTTGTTGGAGGTGACGATCAGCGAGGCGCGTTCGTAGCGGGCTGAGACGAGTTGGAAGAACAGGTTCGCGGCTTCGGGTTCGAAGGGGATGTAGCCGACCTCGTCGATGACCAGCAGCGGGTAGCGGCCCAGCCGGCGTAGCTCGTCTTGCAGGCGTCCGTCGTGGTGGGCGGTGGCGAGGCGGTCGACCCATTCGGAGGCGGTCGCGAACAGGACCCGGTGCCCGGCCTGGCAGGCGCGGATCGCGATCCCGGTCGCCAGGTGGGTCTTGCCGGTGCCGGGCGGCCCGAGGAACACCACGTTCTCGCGGGCGGTCACGAAGTCCAGGGTGCCCAGGTGGGCGATCTGGTCGCGGCCCAGCCCGCGGGCGTGCTCGTAGTCGAAGTCCTCCAACGACTTGCGGCCGGGGAACCGGGCGGCGCGAATGCGCCCCTCGCCGCCGTGCGCCTCGCGGGCGGCGACCTCGCGCTGCAGACACGCGGCGAGGAACTCCTCGTGGGTCCAGGACTCGGCCCGGGCCCGTTCGGCGAGCCGCTCGACGGCCTCACGCAGCGTCGGGGCCTTCAACGCCCGGGTCAAGAACGCGAGCTCACCGGTCACGTCCCGGGTCCTGGTCGCGGCGCCCATCAAGCCACGTCCGTCAGGCCGAACGCGGCGTCATAGGCGCCCAGGTCGCGTTGCTCAACCTCGTCGGCCGGCGCGGCCGCTGGCCGGTGGGCCACCGCTGTCGACAGTGCCAACGCCGCGTCGCGGTGGGCCGGGTCGGTGATCGTCTGCCAGCGCGCCCAGCAACGCGGATGCGTCGCAACAACCCGGCTCCCGAGCTGGACGCTGACCCGCTCGAGGTCGGCGACGACCTCGACGAACCGGCCGACCGCGACCGGGTCCACCGAGTAGTCATTCGAGCCCAGGCGCACGTAGTGATCGCGCGGCAACCGCACGCGGGTGCGCCAACCCAGCTGCGGGGTCACCGGCGGCAAAGCGAGCATCGCCGCCCGGTCGACCTGCCACCGCTGCTCCGGCCGGCAGCCCAACGCCCGATGCGCCCGGGCGTTGGCCAGCTTCAGCCAGTCGACCAGCTGGGTGTTGAAGTCGCCCGGGCCGGTGAACGTGCGCCCGGGCAAGAACGAGGTCTCCAGGTAGCCATTCGCGCGCTCGACCAGACCCTTGGACTCCGGGTCGCGCGGCCGACACTGATGGACCCCGATCCCCAAGATCCCGCGGAACGCCTCGAACTCCTCGGTCAGCTTCGGCCTGCCGGCCCGCCAGGACCCGACCGCGGCCTCGTTGTCCCAGACCAGCTCCCTGGGGACCGCGCCCATGCGCTGCAACAGCACCCAGTGACCCGCGATCAGGTCCGGCCCCTGCCTCGAGGGCAGCATGATCGCGAAGATCATCCGCGAGTAGCCCGACACCATCACCAGCACCGGCGGTGAGCCGACCTGCCCCGCCCCGAGCGGCACCTCGACCGGCGGGAACCACAGGTCGCACTGCACCCGCGCGCCCGGGTCGTAGCTGGTGCGCGTGGCCGGGTCCGGCGGCAGGTAGAACGGGCGCAGCACCCGCACCCGATCCTTCAAGACGGTCAACGAGTGCTCCCAGCCGATCCGCTGCGCGATCACCGTCGCCGGCATCGTCGGACACGAGATCAGCAACTCACGGATGCGCGGCTCGACCTCGTCGACCAACGAACCCCTCGCCGGCCGGACGTACCTCGGTGGCGCATCGCGCGCCAACGCCCGACGCACCGCGTTCCTCGAGACCGACATCTTGCGCGCGATCGCCTTGATCGCCATCCCCTCGACCCGGTGCAGCCGACGAATCTCCGCCCAGTCCTCCACGGTCATCACCCTCCTCAGCGTGGCCGAGGGGGTTCACTTTCAGCCGTCGCTCAGGGGTACGTTTTCACGCGCCGTCGACAC
>JAKLPK010000234.1 GCA_022013895.1 Cellulomonas sp.
ACCGAGACGCCCGACTTGCCCTCCCGGGTCAGGCCGATGCGCCGCGACTCCTGCATCTGGCCGTTGAGCTCACCGAGCAGGCTCGGCAGCAGCTCACCGGGGACGGCGTGGGCGATCGACATGTGGAACGCGACGTCGAGGGCCGCCAGCTCGCCCGTATCGGCGCCGTGCTCCACCGCCGTCTCGAACGCCTGGGCCGCGGCCGCGACGGCGTCCAGCCCGCTGTCATCGGCGTGCTCGGCTGCCTCGGCAGCGGCCAGGGCGTCCAGGGCGCCGCGGACCTTGAGCAGCTCGAGGATCTCCTCGCGGTGGATCTCCAGGTACTTGCCGAACGGTCCGGAGACCTGATCGGCCACGTTCTCCCGGACGAAGACGCCACGCCCGTGCTGCACCGTGATCAGACCGGTCGCCTCCAGCCCGGCGATGGCCTCACGCAACGAGACCCGGCTGACACCGAACGTCTCGCACAACACGCGTTCTGAGGGCAGCGCCGAGCCGGGCTGGTACGCGCCGGACTCGATCGCGACCAGCAGCTGTTCGCGCACCAGCTGGGTCGGCCCCACCCGCTTGATGCTGGTGAGGGTCGGTTCCGCCGTCTTCGTCTTGCCCGTCATGGTTCCCCTGTCCTGTCGTCGACCCGCACCGGCGGGCTGTGGGTCAGCCGGCGTCGGTCCGGTACCGCTCCGCATCGGCCGCATCGTCGGCGAGCACGATGAGGTCGGCACCGACGTCCACCGTCTCACCCTCAGCGGCCAGCAGCGCTGCGACGACACCGGCGGACGGCGACTCGAACTCGATCTCCGCCTTGGTGGTGCCGACGCTCGCGAGCGGCTGGCCCTCGGTGACCTCGTCGCCGACGGCGACGAGCCACTGGTGGATGATGCCCTCTTCCATGGTGATGCCCCACATCGGCATCGGGTACGTCGTGGCCACGGTCGGTCCTTCCTCAGGCCAGCGCCGCGCGGACGGCGGCGACGATGTCGGCGGTCCCCGGGACCACGTCGTTCTCCAGCTCCGGGGCGTACGGGATGGGCGTGTTCTTGGCCCCGACCCGCTGGATGGGCGCAACGAGGGAGCCGAAGAAGTCCTGGGCGGCGATCGCGGCGATCTCCGCACCGAAGCCACCGCGCAGCGGAGCCTCGTGCGCGATGACCAGACGGCCGGTGCGGGCCAGCGAACGACCCATCCCCTCCCGGTCGAACGGCACCAGGGTGCGCGGGTCGAAGACCTCGCACGAGATGCCCTCGGCGGCCAGCTGCTCGGCCGCCTCGAGCGCGAAGTACACGGTCTTGAGGTAGGAGACGATCGTGACGTCGGTGCCCTCGCGCAGCACGCGGCCCACCCCGGCCGGGATCGGCTCGACGTCGAAGGAGTCGGCGAACTCGGCCGCCACCTTCGTCTCGTACAGGCCCTTGTGCTCGAAGAACATCACCGGGTCGGGGTCCCGGATCGCGGTCTTCATCAGACCCTTGGCGTCACGGGCGTTCGAGGGCGCGTAGACCTTGACCCCGGGGGCGTGCACGAACCACGACTCGAGGGACTGCGAGTGCTGGGCGGCCGTGGCGCCCTTGGCACCGGTGACCATCCGCACGACGACGGGTGCCGACATCGCGCCGCCGGTCATGTATCGGATCTTGGCGCCCTGATTGACGATCTGGTCCATCGCCAGGGTCGCGAAGTCGCCGAACATGATCTCGGCGACCGGGCGGCCGCCCACGAGCGCGGCACCGACGGCCGCACCGGCGATGGCTGCCTCGCTGATCGGGGTGTCCCAGACCCGCTCCGGCCCGAACTGTGCGTAGAGCCCCTGGGTGACACCGAACGAGCCGTTCGTCTTGCCGATGTCCTCGCCCAGCAGGAAGACCTCCGGGTCGAGCTCCATCTCCTCGCGCAGCGCCTCACGGATCGCGGTGGCGTAGCCGTACCGGGTCATCGCAGGGCCTCCCCGCCGCAGGTGTCGACATACACGTCCGTGGTCGCCTCGCTCGGGTCCGGGTGGGGCTGCTCGGCCGCCCACTCGGCGGCCTTGTCGAGCTGGGCGTCCACCTCGGCCCGCAGGGCTGCGACCCCGTCCTCGTCCAGCACGCCGTCGCCCAGCAGGGCGGCGGTGAACAGGTCGATCGGGTCGACCTCGAGCCACTGCTCCAGCTCACCGGCCGGGCGGTAGGTGCACATGTCACCCTCGTAGTGGCCGCGGTGCCGGTAGGTCTTGGCCTCCAGCAGCGTCGGTCCCTGGCCGGCCCGGGCGCGGGCGACGGCCGCTGCAGCCGCGTCGCGCACGGCGAGCACGTCGTTGCCGTCGACGGTCACGCCGGCCATGCCGTAGGACGCGGCGCGGTCGGAGATGTCGGTGATGCGCATGTGCTCGTTGATGCGCGTGAACTCCCCGTACAGGTTGTTCTCGACGACGTAGAGCACCGGCAGGTCGAACAGCGCGGCGAAGTTGAGGCTCTCGTGGAAGGTGCCCTCGTTGGCGGCGCCGTCCCCGAAGTAGCTCACCGAGACCTGGCCGAGCCCGCGCCGCTTGAGCTGCAGCCCGGCGCCGGTGGCCAGCGGGATGCCGCCGCCGACGATGCCGTTGGCGCCCAGGAACCCCAGCTCGGGGGCGATCATGTGCAGCGACCCGCCCTTGCCGTGGTTGTAGCCCTCGGACCGGGCGAACAGCTCGGCGTACATCCGGGCCGGGTCGGCGCCGCGGCCGAGCAGGTGGCCGTGCCCGCGGTGGGTGGACATGAGCACATCGTCCGGGCCGAGCGCGGCGGCCACCCCGACGGCCACCGCCTCCTGGCCGATGTAGGGGTGCAGGAAGCCGGGGACCAGGCCCTTGCTGCGCAGCCGCGCGGCCTTCTCCTCGAACATGCGGATGAGCACCATGCGACGCAGGAGCTCGACCAGCTCTCCTGTCGTGGGTGCCTCGATGAGGTCGGTCATCTGGGTGCCTTCCGTACGTGCCGGGCGAGCCCGGGTGGTGCCAGTGAGTCGGTGGTGCCGGTGAGTCGGAGGTGCGGTTACAGCGCGGAGAACCCGCCGTCGGCCATGAAGGCCGCGCCGAGCACGTAGGAGGAGTCGTCGGACAGCAGGTAGGCGGTGGCGGCGGCCACCTCGTCGGGCCGGGCGTACCGGCCGATGGGGTGGGCCTCGAGGAAGTGGTCGCGACTGGTGCGCTCGGCGTTGATCGCGGCCAGCAACGGGGTCGCCGTGCCGCCCGGGCACAGGCAGTTGGCCCGCACGCCGGACCCTGCGTACTCGACGGCGACCGAGCGGGTGAGCTGGAGCACCGCGCCCTTGGCGGCGGCGTAGGCGGACAGGCCCGGCGCTGCGCAGACAGCGGCCGTCGAGCCGAAGGTGACGATCCGGCCGTCGCCGCGGGCCACGAGCGTCGGCAGCGTGGCGCGCAACGTGAGGAAGGTGCCGACGGCGGACACGTCGAGCGTCCGCCGGAAGTCGGCGAGCGAGAGCTCGTGCGTGGGGCCGGTCACGTGGATGCCGGCGACGGCGACCACCCCGGCGAGGTCCCCCAGCGCGGCGGTGCTCGCGGCGACGG
>JAKLPK010000235.1 GCA_022013895.1 Cellulomonas sp.
GGCCGTCCATCGAGGTGGTCTGGCTGATGTGCGAGGAGACCGCCGACGGCATGTCGAGCTTGCCGAAGAGGCAGTTGATGCTCTCGACATGCGCACCGCTGCGGTCGTCTTTGCCCTTCATGTCGAAGGTGAGCGAGGCGCCGCCGTCACCCAGCTCGATCCCCGTGGAGCCGGTGAGCCCGCAGGTGCGGACGGCATCGGTGAGGACGGCGGCCCGCGCGGCCACCTCGGACGCCGAGGCGCTGGCTGCGGAAGCCGACGCGGCGGCCACCGCCCGCGCAGAGGCCGCGTCGCGCTGCGCCGTCACGACGGCCATCCCGGAGATGCCCAGGACTAGCCCAATGACCCCGGTGACGACGGGAAGGAGCCAGGCGGGGCGGGGGCGGTGCCGCGGTGCGTCGGGACTCGCGGAATCGACGACCGTGAACTGGTCGGCTGGCGGCTGCTCGGCCGGCAGCGCGGCCCGCGGATCGGGCCCGGGCGATGGCGTTTCTGACATTCCGGTGCTCCCCTGCGTTGAATTGTTGGCGAAGAAAATGGTTGCGTGACCGCTCAGGCGACAGATTCCGGCTCGGCCGCTACGCGCCCCGAACCGACCCTGATCTCCCCGATGACCCGCAAGAGCTCGGCAGTCGACTCCGCAAGCTGGACCTGCGTGAACGGCGCATTGTCGCCGTTCTCTGGATGGTGGATCGTGTTCCTTATGTACACAGGAAGCGTCCGCGCGAATGATCTTCCGTTGGCGCGCTTCCAGGTCAGCTCATGCGTGAGTCCGCGTTCCACAAGGAAGTCGTCGATCGCCTTCTCACCCGCCTCGGGATTCGTCTCGCGGTCAGACAGATGCGCGGCGACTATCCCGTAGAGCTCGTTGTGAAAACCCTCGGTGCAGATGCCAAAGGCACGGTGGGTGATCTCTCCCAAGCTCGGGTACGGCCCGCTCAAGCCGCCGAGATCGGACGAATGGAGGACGCGCCCTCCAGAGCCTCGAGACTCGAGTACGACAAGCTGGTGCCTGTCACCTCCGAAGCACCACAGGAGATACGGGGAGTGTGTGATGACGAAGATCTGCTGCCTCTGCGCAATCTCGGCCAGAGCGCCCGCCAGGCGTTGCTGCGCTGCTGGATGCAACCACGTCTCCGGCTCGTCGACGAGCAGGACGAGTGGCTTCTCGTCATCGTCGATCTGGCTGGAGTACTTGGCCCAGAGCTGGATGATCGCCAGGGCGAACGCACGCTGCATGCCAGTGCCCTTGTCGCCCAGCGGTGTCTCGATCCCCCCGTCGTCGACCTGGACGACACCGGCCTTGATGAACGCTGCGGCGTCGGGCATCGCGAAGTCGAAGCGAGCGCTGGCCTCCCCGTACTGGCTGCGGACGAGTTCACCGAGCTCACCCGCTACATTCCGAGTCAGATCCGCCAGCGACCCCTCATCGTCGCCGAAGGCGGCGCCGTGAGCATCGGCGAACGACTTCCAGACCGCTGTCTCGTAGAACGGTCTCGTCACTGCGGACAGGAGGCGGCCCAGCACCTTGGTCGTCCCGAGATCAGCCGTATCCGAGGGGTCCACGTTGGCCCAGACCGGCTCGAACTCGATCAGAGCCTTGAACAGTGCATCGATGCCGGTGGGATTCTCGAACTGCGCACGTTCAGGATGCCAGAAGCAGAGCTTCTTGACGTCGAGGCTCGCGGGTGCCCGACCGCCCTGATCGACCTGCCGCGCCTCAGTGCTTCGCTCGACGCGAAGAACCGTGTCGCCGTCAACGTCAGTGTGCAAGTAATCCTTGAGCTTGACGAACTTCGGACCCGCCACTCGATCCGCAAGATCGGTCCCGGCCAACGTGAGTTCGACCCGCGACGGCCCGTCGGCCTCCTTCGAGAAGAGCGAGGATGGATCGTACTTGGCACCGGCGATAAACATGACGGCCTCAAATACCGTCGACTTGCCGCAGTTATTGTTTCCGACGATGTAGTTGAGGCTGGGCGAGAACCGGAAACACGAAGACTCGCGGTATCCCTTGATGTTCTGGACAACCAGTTCTTTGACGTACACATGTCCCCCTGCGGTTGGTGGTTGCGGATCAGACGAGGTTTCCGGCGAGGCGTTCGGCGCTGCAGACGCTGATCTTCCCGGACATCAGGGCGGGGAGCAGGGCATCGCGGGTAGCGGCGAGGGTGAGGTTCTCTCGGCGCGCGGCGTAGGCACATCTGCACAGGGCATCGATTCGGTGCCGTTCAGAATCGGACAGACTGGCGGGGTCACCCACCAGCGTCGACATGATCTGATCCGGTTTGACTCGTTGATGGCTTCCCGACGTCCCCGCAACCATCGACTCCAGCGTGGCACTGAAGGATTGCTGGGACAGGAGTGCCCAAAGCGCGGAGGTCGAGGTGTCCTTCGGGTTCAATACGACGAACTCAGTTGATGCGACACTGGCCACTTGAGAAAGCTCAGGCACCTCCCAGATCCTCGGGATCCGGGGGTTGAGTTTCGAGACGAGAACAGCGGGACGTTCGATGAGGAACTTCCCACTCTTGATTGAGCTGGGTTCGACCCGTTCAGGAATCTGGCCCGCATCGAATCCTGGGAGGCTGAACAGATCGACGACCGCCCCGTCTCCCGAGGCCGGATCGATCATGACTCTCGTCGCAGTCGCGATCCGATCGAGCGCAATCGATGGAGGCGCCGACGACGAAAGTGCAACAGCGAGGCTCTCGGCCGTGTTCACGAGGCGCGTGTTGGCGGCGATCTTGTCGTCGAGCGCACCCAGCACCTCCGCGATCGCCCGCTGCTCCGGCAACGGGGGAAGCGGAATCGTCAGGCGCGCCAGAATTCCCAGGTTCGTGTGCGGGACGCCCGTGGCTATCGCATTGTCCTCGACCTGCCGAAGGAAGCCGGTGCTCTTGCTCGCATAGTACACGTAACGGACGTCGGCCAGACTCTTGCTGACCCGGAGGCGCATTTGGCTCTGTGACACGACGTAGCGCTCGTACTCTTCCGACTCCACCAGCGCTACTTGCCCAAGAGTTCCCCGCTGGGTGTAGATGACGTCACCGCGCGCGGCAGAGTTTCTGGCGAGGTCGCGCTCGAACTTCTCTGATGTGACAAAGGCAAACTCGCCCGCGATACCGCGGCCGTAGTTGAGGTTGTTTCCACGAATTACGGGGATTCCCGCCTCGACGTAGTCGGATCCCACAAGAGAAGACCCGAACGGCCCGCCGACGAGTCCCGCTGAATCCGCCAGCGCGCGAAGTGGGACCTCCGGCCACTCACCCACGAACCCTCCCCAGCTGCTCCCGCACAACCTTCTCCAGCCGCGCGGACTCGTCGAACGCCGCCAGCAGCTCCCCGGTCAGCCGTTCGATCTTGGCATCCAGCGATTCCCCGTCGTCCTCTACCTCGGCCGCCCCGACGTACCGGCCCGGGGTCAGCGAATACCCGGCCTCCTTGATATCGGCGAGCGTTGCGGAGCTGCAGAACCCCGGCACGTCCTCGTACGTCAGAACGTCCTTCGCCGCCGACGGTGTGCCGCGCCAGGTGTGGAACGTGCCGGCGATGCGGGCGATGTCTTCGTCCGAGAGCGCCCGCTCGGCGCGGTCCACCATGTGCCCCAGCTCGCGGGCGTCGATGAACAGCACCTGGCCCGTGCGGTCCACCAACCCGCGAGCACCGGCGGACTTGTCCGTCGTGAAGAACCACACGCACACCGGGATACCGGTCGACCTGAACAGCTGCGTGGGCAAGGCCACCAGACAGGAGACCAGGTCGGCCTCGACGATGCGCGCCCGAATCTCGCCCTCGCCGCCGCTGTTCGTCGACATCGACCCGTTCGCCATGACCACCCCGGCCGAACCGCCCGGAGCGAGCTTGGACAGGATGTGCTGGATCCACGCGTAGTTCGCGTTCCCGGCCGGCGGCACCCCGTACTTCCAGCGCGGGTCGGATTCGGAGCGTGCCCAGTCCTTGATGTTGAACGGCGGGTTGGCCAGCACGTAGTCCATCTGGACATCCGCGTGCTGGTCGCGCGCAAACGTGTCACCCCAGCGCGAAGCCAGGTTTGCGTTCAGGCCGTGCACCGCCAGGTTCATCTTGGCCATCCGCCAGGTGCGCTCGTTCGCCTCCTGCCCGTACACCGCGATCGCCTGGGTGTCGGCATCGTGCCGCTCCAGGAGCTTTTCCGTCTGGACGAACATGCCGCCCGACCCGCAGCACGGGTCGTAGACCCGGCCCGAGTACGGCTCCAGCAGCTCGACCAGCACCCGCACCACACCCGGCGGGGTGTAGAACTCCCCGCCTCGCTTGTCCTCCGCGGCAGCGAACTTGCCGAGGAAGTACTCGTACACCTCACCCAGCAGGTCACGGGCACGGGTCGCCCCGTCACCGCCGAACCGGGCATCGTTGAACAGATCCAACAGCTCGCCCAGGCGGCGCTGGTCCACGTTGTCCCGGTTGTAGATGCGCGGCAGCGTCCCGGCCAGGCTCGGGTTGGAGCCCATGATGTGATCCATCGCGCCGTCGATCAGCTCACCCACCGTCTGACCAGGACGGCCGTTCGCGGCCGGGACTCCCTTGGCGCGCTCGGCCAGGTACTGCCAGCGCGCAGTCGCCGGCACCCAGAACACCCCGCTGCCGGTGTACTCGTCGATGTCGTCGAGCAACGCCTCGATCTGGTCCTCGCGGTAGCCCTGCGCCGTCAGGTCGGTGCGGATCTGCCCGCGCCGCTCGTCGAACGCATCCGAGACGTACTTGAGGAACACCAGTCCCAGGATCACGTCCTTGTACTGCGAGGCGTCCATCGAGCCCCGCAGCTTGTCCGCCGCCTTCCAGAGCGTATCCTTCAGCTCCTTCATGGTCATCGGGGCGGACGGGTCGGTGCGCTTGCGGGGTGGCATGCGGTCAGCCTTCCATCTGGGTCGAGCGGTCAGGGTCGACGAGCGCCACGGACCCACGGGTCACGGCGTCGACGAGTCGGTGGGCGAGGGTGTCGAGGCCGGCGAGGCGCTCTGCGGTCGCGGCACGCGCCTCGGCGAGCTCGGCCAGTGCGGTACGCACGGCGTCCACCTGGCCCGTCGGGACGATCGGCACCTGCCACAGCCGCCAGCCGCCCAGCGCGGGTGCAGTCGAGATTGCGTGCGCGACCACCTCGGGCAGCAGCCCTGCCGGAGCGGTGGGTGAGTAGCGCAAGGCCCTCACCGGCGCGGCCATCACGGCGAGGCC
>JAKLPK010000027.1 GCA_022013895.1 Cellulomonas sp.
CACCACGCGGGCGGTCCACTGCCGGCAGACCGGCTGGCCCTCGACGGCGCCCAACGGGTCGGTGGGGAACCGGATGCCATCGTTCTCGTAGGCCTTGTGCAGGGTGCCGCCCTCGTGGACCTTCATGAAGTGCACGGGGATGTCCAGGTGCCGGGTGGCCAGGTTCGTGAAGCGGTGCGCGGCGGTCTCGTACGGCACGGCGTAGGCGTCGCGCAGATCCTCGACGGACAGCCGGCGTTCGGCCTTGGCCTCCTTGAGGTACGTCACGGCGGTGTGCTCGGGCATCATGAGCGCCGCCGCCAGGTAGTTCGCCTCGACGCGTTGCAGCAGGAAGTCGGCGTAGTCCCGCGGTTCGCGGTGGCCCAGCACGTGACTGGCCAGGGCCTGCAGCAGCGGGGAGCGGGAGTCGTTGACGCCCGGGTTGCCCTGCGGCAGGTAGATCCGACCGTTCTTCAGGTCCGTGACCGTGCGGGTGGAGTGCGGCAGATCGCTCACGTAGTGCAGCGTGAAGCCCAGGTGCGCCGCGATGTCGGCGCAGGCCCGCTGACCCAGCGGGCCACCGTTGTGGTCGATCCCGGAGAGCAGGGTGCGGGCGTGCTCCTCGAGCTCGCCGAAGTAGTTGTTGCGGGCCCGCATCTGCGCCCGGAGGTCGGCGTTCGCCCGACGGGCCTCCTCAGGCGTGGCGGCGTTCTCGGTGAGCAGGCGCTGGACCTGCCCCTGCAACGACACGAGGGCCTCGAGGGCGTCGGTCGGCAGCGATTTGCCGACCTTGACCTGCGGCACACCGAGGCTGGCGAACAGCGGACCGCGCAGTGCGCGTTCGAGCTCGACCTCGAGCGCTGCGCGCCGGGTCGGCGGTTCGGTGCGCAGCAGCTCGGACAGGGGGACCCCGAGGGCCTCGGCGACGAGGGCCAGCAGGGACAGCTTGGGTTCGCGGTGCCCGTTCTCCAGCATCGAGACCTGGGAAGCCGCACGGCCGATCTTGCGGCCGAGGTCGTCGAGCGTCATCCCCCGTGCGGTGCGCAGGTGTCGGATGCGGCGTCCGAGCACGAGGGTGTCGAGCGCACCGGGTGCTGCGGGTGGCGCCGAGGCCCCGGCCGGCGCGACGACGGCTCCGGGCCCTGCGGCCGGGCCGGCGCTGCCGGCGACCCGGGTCGGCCGTCCGTCACCCACGACCGTCCGACCGGCGGTGGGGGTCTGACGCGCAGGGCGCGTCAAGGGGTGGGACGGGGTTCGCGATGACGTCGTCGGCATAGGACCAAGGTCGCAGCAGCCAAGCGTTCTGTCGAGAGGAAGTTGCTGTGTTCTTCTGCACACTTCGTCGGAGAAGGACGTTGGTCGGGGGGTCACTCTTGGGGGACCCGGCGGAGTGGCCGGCTCAGGAGCAGAACAGGCGGAGGAAATCCCATGGCGACGAACAACGGCGATCAGGCGCAGGTGGCGGCCCAGCTCGCCGAACGGTGGGAGCAGGACGAGCGGTGGGCGGGTGTCGAGCGCACCTACACGGCGGACGATGTGGTCGCGCTGCGCGGGTCGGTCATCGAGGAGCACACGCTGGCTCGCCGGGGTGCCGAGCGCCTCTGGGACCTCATCCACAACCGCGAGTACGTCCACGCGCTCGGCGCGCTGACCGGCAACCAAGCCGTGCAGCAGGTCAAGGCAGGCCTCGAGGCCATCTACCTGTCCGGGTGGCAGGTCGCCGCGGACGCCAACCTGTCCGGCCAGACCTACCCCGACCAGAGCCTGTACCCGGCCAACTCGGTGCCGGCCGTGGTGCGCCGCATCAACAACGCGCTCGCCCGCGCCGACCAGATCGACGTCGCGACCAACGGCACCGCCACGAAGGAGTGGTTCGCGCCGATCGTCGCCGACGCCGAGGCCGGCTTCGGTGGCCCGCTCAACGCCTTCGAGCTGATGAAGGGCATGATCGCCGCCGGTGCCGCTGGGGTGCACTGGGAGGACCAGCTCTCCTCGGAGAAGAAGTGCGGTCACCTCGGCGGCAAGGTGCTCATCCCGACCCGTCAGCACGTGCGCACCCTCAACGCCGCCCGGCTGGCCGCCGACGTGCTCGACGTGCCGTCCGTCATCGTCGCCCGCACCGACGCCCTCGGCGCCGACCTGCTGACCTCCGACGTCGACCCGGTCGACCAGGAGTTCCTCACCGGCGAGCGCACCGAGGAGGGGTTCTACCGGGTGACCCCGGGACTGGACTCCGTCGTCGCCCGGCAGCTCCAGTACGCCCGCTACGCCGATCTGCTCTGGGTGGAGACCGGGACACCGGACCTCGACCAGGCCGTCGAGTTCGCCGAGCGCATCCACGAGCGGTTCCCGAACAAGCTCCTCGCCTACAACTGCTCGCCCTCCTTCAACTGGAAGGCTGCGCTCTCCGACGACGAGATCGCGAAGTTCCAGAAGGAGCTCGGCAGCCACGGCTACGCCTTCCAGTTCATCACCCTGGCGGGCTTCCACGCGCTCAACCACTCGATGTTCGCCCTGGCCAAGGGCTACGCCGAGACGGACATGACCGCCTACGTGGAGCTGCAGGAAGCCGAGTTCGCGTCGGAGAAGGACGGCTACACCGCCACCCGACACCAGGCGGAGGTGGGCACGGGCTACTTCGACCGGGTGGCGACGGCCCTCAACCCGTCCAGCGCCACCCTCGCGCTCGCCGGTTCCACCGAGGCCGCCCAGTTCTGACCGGGCACCTGCGCAAAGGAGCAGCAGCATGACCCTCATCGACACCTCACCCTCGTCCCGGTCCGGGCCGGGGTCGGGCAGCCCGTCGCTCAGCGTGACGGGTCCGGCCCTGCCCGACCTCGACCGCGTCCTCACCCCCGAGGCGCTGGAGTTCCTCACCGATCTGCACACCCGGTTCTCCGGGCCGCGCAACGACCTGCTGCTGGCACGTCAGCGGCGGCGGGACGCCTTCTCCAACGGGGTGGACCCGCGGTTCTCACCGCTCACGGCCCACATCCGGGCCGATGCGTCGTGGAAGGTGGCGGGCCCCGGCCCGGCGCTGGAGGACCGTCGGGTGGAGATCACCGGGCCGACCGACAAGAAGATGACCATCAACGCCCTCAACTCGGGCGCCAAGGTCTGGTTGGCCGACCACGAGGACGCCAACGCGCCTACCTGGTCGAACATGGTCGAGGGCCAGGCCAACCTGTACGACGCGATCCGCGGGCAGCTGGAGTTCACCAGCCCCGAGGGCAAGCAGTACAAGGTCGGCGAGCTCACCCCGACGATCGTCTTCCGGCCGCGGGGCTGGCACCTCACCGAGAAGCACGTGACCTTCACGGACCGGGCCGGTCAGCAGTCCTCGGCCTCCGGCTCGCTGTTCGACGCCGGGCTCTACCTGTTCCACAACGCGCAGGCGCTCATCGACTCGGGGCGCGGGCCGTACCTCTACCTGCCGAAGATCGAGGGTCACCTCGAGGCGCGGCTGTGGGACGACGTGTTCCGGTTCACCGAGGCCTACCTCGGCCTGCGGCACGGGACCATCCGCGCCACGGTGCTCATCGAGACCATCACGGCGGCGTTCGAGATGGAGGAGATCCTGTACGAGCTGCGCGACCACTGCGCGGGGCTCAACGCAGGGCGCTGGGACTACATCTTCTCCGTCATCAAGAACTTCCGGAACCGGGGCAAGCGGTTCGTGCTGCCGGACCGGTCGCGGGTCACCATGACCGTGCCGTTCATGAAGGCCTACAGCGAGCTGCTGGTGCAGACCTGCCACAAGCGCGGTGCCCAGGCCATCGGCGGGATGAGTGCGTTCATCCCCAACCGGCGTGAGCCCGAGGTCACCGAGCGGGCGCTCTCCCAGGTGCGCAGCGACAAGGAGCGGGAGGTCGGCCAGGGCTACGACGGCACCTGGGTCGCCCACCCGGACCTGGTGCCCGTCGCGCGGGCGGTGTTCGACGAGGCGTTCGGCAACCGTGTGGACCAGCGCCACCGGCTGCGCGAGGACGTGCACGTCGAGGCCTCCGACCTGCTCGACATCGCCTCGGCAGGCGGGCGCGAGCCCGGTGCCATCACCGACGCCGGGGTCCACCAGAACGTGTCGATCGGCGTGCGCTACCTGGAGGCGTGGCTCCGGGGGTTCGGGGCCGTCGCCCTGGACAACCTCATGGAGGACGCCGCCACCGCGGAGATCTCGCGTTCGCAGATCTGGCAGTGGATCCACCAGCAGATGATCACCGCCGAAGGCACCCTCATCGACGTCCAGTCGGTCGAGAGCGTCCTGACCGCGGTGCTGGGCGAGCTCGCGCGGTTCGACGGTGACCGGTTCGACGACGCCGCGGCGCTGTTCCGCGAGGTCGCCCTCGGCGAGGACTTCCCGACCTTCCTCACCGTGCCGGCGTACACCCAGTTCCTCGTCGAACACTCCTGACGACGAGGCCGACGGCCCGGGTCCGCAGCGCCACCCGCTGCGACCCGGGCCGTCGTGCTGCCGGCAGGGGCGCTCGATCGGCACCCGTCGTCACGCGGCCGTGGCCAGGCAGATCACGGGCCGGGCGCGGACGGAGCCCGGCCGCCGAAAATGCTGTGGCGTCATGCGGGCCGGCCGTCCTACCGTCGTCGGACACGGGAGAGGAGGTGGTCCACGAGATGAAGTCTCATCGGACGCGTGAGGTGGCTGCTCGCTAGCCGCCCGAAGCATCGGACGGATTGCTCGATCCGCACCGGCGCCCCCCGGATCACCGGGAGACGGTTGGCGTAGACCACAGCAGTCACCGCAGCCCGTGGGTGCCGCGACCTCGTCCCTCGCGGCTGGTTCCACCCGGAACCACCCCACGGGCTGTCCTATGCCTTCCGTCCCAGGCGGCCTCGCCTCGTCCCCCAGTTGCGCCAGGCCGCTGGGCGGGCAGGGCAGGCTGGGGTCAGTCGCGGGCGGTGAGGATGATCGTGCCGGAGTCGGTGAGAGCCACCGTGTGCTCGAAGTGGGCTGTGATCGAGCCGTCGGCGGCACGGATGGTCCAGCCGTCCGGGTCGATCTCGTAGTCGTCGGAACCGGCCATGAACCACGGCTCGATGGCGATCACCAGGCCGTTCTTCAGGCGTTGCCCCGATCCGGGACGGCCGAGGTTGGGGACGTGCGGTTCCTCGTGCATCGTGCGACCCACGCCGTGTCCGCCGAAGTCGGCGTTGATGCCGTAGCCCGCCGAACGCCCGACCTTGCCGATCGCCGAGGAGACGTCACCCATCCGGGCCCCGACCTTGGCGGCCGCGATCCCGGCGTCCAGCGCCGCGGCGGTCGTCGCGATGAGGCGCTGGGCCTCCGGGGTGTGCGGCGGGAGCTGGAACGTGATCGCCGAGTCGGCCACCCAGCCGTTGAGCTCGGCGGCGAAGTCCACCGAGAGCACGTCACCGGGAGCCAGCACCTGGTCCGACGGGAGGCCGTGCAGCGCCGCGTCGTTGACGGAGGTGCACAGCACCCCGGGGTACGGCATCGCCCCGAACGACGGGTGGTAGCCCAGGTACACCGACCGGGCACCGGCCGCCCGGATCATGTCGTGCGCATGCGCGTCGAGGTCGCGCAGCGTCATGCCGGGCGCGGCCACCTCCTGCAACGACGTGAGCACGCTCGCGATGAAGCGGCCCGCCGGTCGCATCTGATCGATCTGTCCTGCTGTCTTGAGACCCACACCTCAACCCTGCCACGTCCGGCTGAGGTTCCCGACAGGCTGCCACCGGAAGAACGGCAGATCCGCAGCCCGGTGAGCCGGAGTTCTCCGGGAGAATCGCCGCGCACCGCCGTCCGGTGCGTGCGCGACGAGGAAGGACGCAGCATGGGCGAGCCGATCAGGGTCATGACCGTGTGCACCGGCAACATCTGCCGTTCGCCGATGGCCGAGGTGGTGCTGCGCGCCCGGTTCGAGGCGGCGGGGCTCGCGGGCGCCGTCGTCGTGGACTCGCGGGGGATCAGCGACGAGGAGGAGGGGCGGCCGATCAACCCGCAGGCGCGGCGCGCACTGGTCGCCCGCGGGTACCCGGCCGGGGACGAGCACCGGGCCCGGCAGGTGCTCGCCGAGGAGCTCGGACACCGGGACCTGGTCCTGGCGATGACCGGCGGCCACGCACGCGCACTGCGCCGCCTCGCGCAGCACACCACCGATCAGCCAGGACGGATCGCCCTGTACCGCGAGCTCGACCCTGCCGCACCCGTCGGCGGACCGGAGCGCCTGCTCGACATCGAGGACCCGTGGAGCCGTCCCGACGCAGCCTTCGAGGTGTGTCTGGACCAGGTCGAGGCGGCTGCCGACGGGGTGGTCGCCTACGTCGTCGCGCTGCTCGCGGGGGTGCGCGACGGCGGGTGAGTTGGGACACACCCTCCCGCGGGCCGAGGTGACCGCGCGGTAACGTGCCGTTCTGCTGCACCCGGTCCGGGGGTCGCGTTCAGGGGTCGCTGTCAGGGTGAAGCAGACCGGCCGTCGGACGGGTTTGTCCGGGGCGGCTGATCGGCAACGGTGCCGAACAGGCGTCCGGAGCCGCGCACGGTGGTGGCGCGGAGCGTCGGGCCGTTGCGGGGAACGATCCGCCGATCCGCCCGGGTCGACGGTCGAGGGGAGGGGGCGCTGTGATTCTTGTGGGTGCGGTCGACGATCACCCCCTCGTTCTGCGCGGACTCGCCGCGACGCTGTCCGCCGCCCGACCGCAGCTCCAGCTCGTCGCGACCGGTCGGACCGTCGACGAGCTGCTCTCGTCCTGGTTCACCCCGCTCACGGTCGTGCTGCTCGATGTGCACCTCAACGACGGCTCGGATGTTCAGGACAACGTCCGCCGGCTCACCGACCTGGGCGCCGGGGTGCTCCTGGTGACCTCCGACCACCGGCCGGCCGTCGTCGGGCGGGCGCTGGACGCCGGTGCGTTGGGGCTGGTGCTCAAGGAGGACTCGGAGGACAGCCTGGTCGAGGCGATCCGGCATGCGGCCGCCGGTGAGTTCGCGGTCTCCAGCCGGCTCGCCCAGCAGCTGGTCACCGACCCGCTGCGTCGGGTGCGGCTGTCGCCCAAGGAGGTCGACGTCCTGAGCCTGCTCGCGCGGGGTCTGCCCTGGTTGCAGATCGCCCGGGAGGTCGGCACCAGCGCCGACACCGCCCGTACCTACTGCTACCGGGTCGTCGAGAAGTACGCCCGCTGCGGGACGACGGTCGTCAACGGCCCCCGGGAGGCCGCCTACCTGGTCGTCCGTGACGGGCACCTGGACCTCGACGCCGTGCGGTGACGGCCCCGGCTGCTGTCCGCCGCCGTGACGTGGTCGACGTCGGTCTGCGACATGCGCTGGCCGGCTCCCTCGCACTGACCGCGGCCGCCGTCGCCTCCTCGGCGCTGCCGCTCACCTGGCACCGTTCTGGTCGGGAGACCGCTGCGACGCTGGCCATGATCGGGATCTGGTTGCTGGTGGCGCTCCGGCTGGTGCGGGGTCGCGGCGGTCTCGGCACGGCGCTGGCGCTGACCGGGGTCGCGCTGCTGCCGCTCGTGGTGCTCGGCGAGCCGGCGCCCGCCGGGGTGCTGCCGATGCTGTCGGTCGCCCCGGCGTCGATCGCCGCACTGGCCGCTGTCTTGCTGCTTCCGCGGGGAGAGCTGCTGGCGGCGGTGGTGATCGGGGCCCAGCTGGTGACGGTGGTCCCGGAGCTCGGGCTCGGGGGGGCGCTGCTGTGGCTGTGGCCGCCGCTGGCGCTGCTCGCCGTCGCGCTCGTGGCGCGCGGACAGCTGCGTGCGACGGCCGATCGCGCCGATGCGGCAGTCCGTGAGCAGCGCGGGGCCGAGGTGGAGCTCGTCCGGGCGCGGGCCCGGGCCCGCGCGCAGACCTCGTGGCAGGGCATGCTGCACGACGAGGTCGCCGCCGCACTGCGCGCCGCGGCGACGCCAGGGGTCGTCGGGATGGAGGTCCGGCGGTACGCCCAGCGTGCGCTCGATGCGGTCGAGCGGGTCGACGTCGAACCGGTCGACGGTGCGATCGACGTGCTGCCGGCGCTCCGCGACCTGGCCGACGCGTCGAGCACACCGGTCGATGTGCGGTGCCCCGAGACGCTGGTGCTCCCGGTCCGGGTGGCGGGGGCGCTGGTCGGCGCCGTCTGCGAGGCGCTGCGCAACGTGGACCGGCACGCGGGCGCCGGTCTGGTGCGGGTGAGCGTCGAACGGTCGGACGAGGCGGTGCGGCTGGTGGTGGCCGACGACGGGACGGGCTTCGACATGCCGGCGCAGCTCCCCGCCGGCGGGTTACGGGTCTCGGTGGTCGAACGGCTCGTCGAGGCCGGTGGACGCGCGCACGTCACGAGCGCACCGGGGGCCGGGACGCAGGTCGAGCTGGTGTGGACGCGCCCCCCGGACGCCGGGCCGCCGCCGGCCGCCGAGCACCGGCTGGGCCGGCTGAGCCGCCGGCTGGCGTTGGCGCCGATGCCGATGGTGGTCGCGGCCGGTGCGCTCGCGCTCTCGCACGTGGGCGACGGCGGGACGTCGCCGGCCGCACTCGGCTGGTTCGTGGCGCTCAGTGGCCTCACCGTCCTGGTGGCGCTGCGCGCGGGACGGACCGTGTCGCGCTGGTGCGTCGCCGCGGTGCTGGCCTTCGCCGGCGGCGGGGCGCTGGTCGCCACCGCCGGGCTCACCGGGGCACAGTGGGGCACCGACCTGGTCTGGCCGCTCGTCGCGATCGGACCGGTGCTGCTCCTCGTGGGCCTGCGCGGTGCCGTCGTCCCGGCGGTCGTGACCCTCGGCGTCGTGCACCTGGGGGTGTGGACGGTCGGACTGAACTCAGGTGCCGGACCGCAGGCGCTCGCCATGGTGCTGCTGCTCAGCTCGCTCGTCGTGCTGGTGGGGCTCCGGCTGCAGACGGTGGTGCGGCGGCTCGCGGACGTGGCCGACAGGGCCGACGCGGCCGGGGACGCCCAGCTGGTGCAGGCCTGGGAGCGGTCGGTCGCGCGGCAGGTGCGCGGCCGCCGACGGGCGCGGTTGCAGGTGCTCGTGCTGCCGTTCCTGCGCGGCCTGGCTGACGGTTCGCTGAGCAGCCGCGACCCGGCGGTGCGGGCCGAGGCCGCGCTGCTGGAGCAGGCGGTGCGCGATGAGCTGCACCTGCCTGAGGTGCTCGACGAGCGGGCGCGGGCGGCCGTGCGTCGGGCCCGGAGCGCGGGTTGCCGGGTCCGGCTGCAGTCCGACGGGTCGCCTGAGCCGCCGTACGGCACGATCTGCGCGATCGTCGTCGCCGCCCTGGCCGAGCCGACGCCGCGGGAGCTCACGGTCTCGGTGTACGTCCGGACGCCGCCGGCGACGTTGGCCGTGGTCGCGGTCCCCGGGGACCGCGACCGGGCGGCCCGGCTGGAGTCGGTGGCGGGAGCTGCGCTGCGGGTGGTCGACGATCAGCCGGAGGGCACGTGGGTCGAGGTGCGGCTGGACGACCGGGTGCCCTCGTCCCGGCGGACAATGGCCGGGTGAGCCCCACACCGCGTCCGCCCGTCACCCGGTTCGCCGTCATGGACATCCTGGCCGAGGCCAACGAGCGACGGGCCGCGGGCGCCGATGTGCTGAGCCTGTGCGTGGGTGAGCCGATGGGCGGCGCACCCGAGCCGGTGCTGGCCGCTGCGGCTGCCGCCCTGGCCGACAGCCCGCTGGGCTACACCGAGGCCCTGGGGCTGCCCGAGCTGCGGGCCGCCGTGGCCGGGCACTACCGGCGCTGGTACGACGTGGACGTGGACCCCGAGCGGGTCGTCATCACCACCGGGTCGTCGGGGGCCTTCCTGTTCGCGTTCCTCGCGGCATTCGGGCTGGGCGACCGGGTGGCGCTGGCCCGGCCCGGCTACCCGGCGTACGCCAACATCCTGGCGGCCCTCGGTTGCGAGGTGGTCGACCTGCCGTGCGGCCCGGACACCCGGTACCAGCCGACGCCCGCGATGCTCGAGGCGCTCGACGAACCGGTGGCCGGTCTGGTGGTCGCGAGCCCGGCGAACCCGACCGGCACGATGATCGCGCCCGAGGAGCTCACGGCGCTCGCGACCTGGTGCGCCGCGCACGACGTACGCCTGGTGAGCGATGAGATCTACCACGGCATCACCTACCCGGGGGCGACGCCGGTCTCGACCGCGGCCCGTTTCCCGGATGCCGTCGTGGTGAGCTCGTGGTCGAAGTTCTGGGCGATGACGGGGTGGCGGCTGGGCTGGCTGGTGCTGCCCATCGAGCTCGTCGCACCTGTCGGGGCCCTGGCCGGGAACCTCGCGCTGTGCCCACCGGCGCTGTCCCAGTACGCCGCGCTCGCCTCGTTCACCCCCGCCGCGTACGCGGAGTCGCAGGCGCGCGTCGAGCAGTACGCGGCCTCCCGGCAGGTGCTCCTCGACGCCGCCCCCGGCCTGGGGTGGGACCGTGTCGCCCCGGCCGACGGGGCCTTCTACCTCTACGCGGACGTGTCCGGTTCGGGTCTTGACTCGGTCACCTGGTGCCGTCGGCTGCTCGCCGAGGCGGACGTCGCAGTGACGCCCGGCACCGACTTCGACCCGGCGGACGGCGAACGCTGGGTGCGGGTCTCGTTCTGCGTGCCGCCGCAGGTCGCCCGCCAGGCGGTCGAACGGATCGGAGCCTGGCAGCGGGCGGCCTTCGCACGCCCATGAGCGCCCACTAGCCTTCGCGCATGGACGTAGCGGTGCTCGGTGCGACGGGGGACGTCGGCCGTCAGGTGTGCACCCAGCTCGTCGAACGGCGGATCCTGCCGTCGTCGTCGCGGCTGCAGCTCGTCGGGCGGGCCGACGGTGCCTCCGGCCGTGCGGCGTACGGGCTGCGCGCGGACCTGGTGGACGCCTACGCCGAGCACGCGCCACTCATCGACGTGGCGCTGGACCCCCGCGACGTGGTGGCCGATGTGGTGGTCGTCGCGGCCGGGCGCACGTCGCCCGCGCACCCGGGCGCGACCACCGACCGGGCCGCCCTGGCCTCCGACAACGCGGCGGTGTTCGCGGCCTACGCCGATGCGCTGGCCGCGGGCGGGTCGGGCAGCGAGGTCGTCATCGTGGTCTCCAACCCGGTCGAGCTCGGGGTCGCCGTGATGGCCCGGCGCCTGGGTCGGCACCGGGTGATCGGGATGGGCGCCTGGCTGGACACCCTGCGGTTCCGGCGCGAGCTCGCCGAATCGCTCGGGGTGCGGCGCCACCGCGTCGGTGGGTTCGTCGGCGGGCAGCACGGGCACGATCTGGTGCCGTTGTGGTCGAGCGTGCGAATCTCCGGGCTGCTGGTCGACGAACGGGCCCGCGCCGTCGCGACGCTGCGCGGCCCGCGCACCCTGGACACCTTCGACCAGGAGGTCGCAGCCGCGCAGCGGGAGCTCCTGCCACTGCTCACGACCGATGTGGCCGCCGCGTTCGCCCTGGTCGAGACCTACCCGCCGGATCTGCGCGTGGTCTGCCGGCCGTGGCTCACCCACCAGAGCGGGGCCAAGACGGCCTCCGGTTCGGCGGCGGCGACCGTGGACCTGGTCGAGGTGGTGTGCGACGGTCGGGACATCGTCGTCGCGGGGCAGGTGGCCCTGGCCGGGGAGGTCGAGGTGGGCGGTGCACCGTGGCACGGGGTGCTCGGGGTGCCGCTGGTGCTCGGACCCGAGGGCTGGACCCATGTGCTGGGCGATGCGACCGCCCCGGACGAGTCGCGGCGGCTGGCGCAGGTGGGCGGACGGGTGCAGCAGCTCACGGCACCCTGGTTGGAGGGAGCGGTATGAACGACGAGGTGCGCTGGATCCTGTACGTGCGGGCCGACCACCGGACGGGGACGATCGTGGCCCTCGCCGGCGTGTTCGCCACCCGGGGCGTGAACTTCGACGCCCTGGCCACCGGCGAGGCGGCCGAGGGCACCGGGCTGGTCACGGTGACGTTCGTGGCGAACGAACGGCGCCAGCAGCTGTTGGCCCGCAGCGTCGAACGGCTGGCCGTCGTGCACTCGGTGCTGGTGCGCCGGGCCGATGACCTGGGGGTGCGGGCGGCTGCGGTGCTGCAGCTGCCCGTCGGGGTGGCGTTCGTGCCGCCGGCCCATGCGGGGGTGCGCTGGTCGGGTGTGACCGATCGCGGTGAACCGTTGCTGGTCGAGGGTGCGCTGGTCGATGTGGAGGTCGTGGTCGAGGCGGCGCTCGCAGCCGGGGCCCTTGCCCATGCGCTCGTCATCCAGCCGCCGCACGTGCGATGACAGGTCCCCGTTCGGCGCATCCGGTGCCGCTCGCCGTCATCGAGCACGGTGTCGACCACCGGACCGACGACAGAGTCGACCGCGGGGCCGATGACGGGGCCGATGACGGGCCGCGACCGCTCGTCGTGCTGCTGCACGAGGTCGCCGAGGATCATCGTGCCTGGGACCCGGTGGTCGAGAGGCTGGTCGGCCGGGCCCGGGTGCTCACGGTGGACCTGCGCGGGCACGGCGCCTCCCCGGCCGGTGACGGGTACGACGTCGAGGATCACGTCGCCGATCTGCGCGCGGTGCTGGCGGCCCGGGACGTCGATGCGCACCCGCCGCTGCTCATCGGCCACGGGTACGGGGCGTTCGTCGCGATGGACTACGCCACCTGGTTCCCCACCGCCGGGGTGGTGGACGTGGACCAGCACCTCATGTGGGCCGGTTCGCAGGCCCTGGTCGGGGTGCTGCCGGGCGAGCCGACCGCCGATGACGTCGAACGGGTGCTGCTGTACCCGTCCGGCTACGGGCCGCTGGGCGAGGACGAGCGGGCGCGGCTACGCGCGCTGCGCCGGGTGGACCCGCAGGTGCTGGCCGGGATGTGGCAGCCGTTGCGTGAACGTGACCCGGCGAGCCTGCGGGCCTGGGCCGAGCAGGTGGTCGCCGTGACCCCCGGCACCCCGGTGCTCTGCGTGCTCGGCGCCGACCCCGGCCGGACCTACGTGAGCTGGCTGCGCGAGCACGCCCGCGGAGCCCGGATCGAGGGCTGGGACGGCGGGCACTACCCGCACCTGGTGGACCCCGACCGGTTCGTCGCGCGGCTGCTCACGCTGCTCGGGTCGTCCTGACCCTGCTGGACGCACTGCCTGCTGGACGCACTGCCCCACCGAACGCAATCCCCGCTGGACGCACTCCCCTGCTGGACCCGCTCGACCGGCCCGACCTCCCGAGGAGACCCGATGTCTGACGCCCTGCCCGTGACCGTTCCGCTGTCCTTCGACGAGCAGGGCTCCGGCCCGCTCCTGGTGCTGATCCACGGGATCACCGAGAACCGGCACTCCTTCGACCCGATCACGGCCGGGCTCGCCGAGCACGCGCGGGTGCTGCGGGTCGACCTGCGCGGGCACGGCGACTCGCCCGCGGGTGACGGGTACCACCCGGCGCAGTACGCCGCGGACGTGCACGCCGTCGTCGAGCAGGTGGCCGGTCCGGACGCCGTGCCGTTCGTCGTCGGGCACTCCCTGGGCGGCATCGTCGCTACCGCCTACGCGGCGGCGTACCCGGTGGTCGGGGTGGTGAACGTCGACCAGCCGCTCGCACTCGGCGCGCTCCAGGAGCAGACGCTGGGCTTCGAGCCCATGCTGCGTTCGGAGCTGTTCCAGCAGGTGATCCGCGGCATGTTCGCCCAGATGCGCGGCGTGCTCGACGACGACGGGTTCGACCGGATCGAGGAGCTGCGCCGCCCGGACCAGGCGGTGGTGCTCGGGAGCTGGGCGCTCATGCTCGACCTGTCGCCGGAGGACCTGGCTGCGCAGGTCGACACCATCGTGACGCTGCCGGCCGGCACGCCGTACCTCGCGCTGCACGGCGCTGACCTGGGCGAGGACTACACCACGTGGTTGCGCGAGCGCATCCCGAGCGCCCAGGTCGAGGTGTGGTCGGCCGGCCACTACCCGCACCTGGTCGAGCCGGAGCGGTTCGTCGAGCGCGTGGTGGGGCTGCTGGTCTGAGCCACGTCGGGGTCCGGTCGCTGACGGACCGGACCCCGACGGCCCGCCCGCTACGCTGTGCCCACAACTTCACATGCCGCACGAACCGCGACGGGAGAGCGTCCGCACCCGCCGGATGCGCCGAAGGAGCAACCCTCCCCGGGAATCTCTCAGGCCCCCGTACCGCCGCGATCAGGCAACTCTGGAAAGCGGCGACCGCCCGGTCGCCCACCGACGGTGCACGTCGGACGCTCCGCAGGCCCACCCGGCCCGGGAGCGCACCGACCAAACTCTCAGGTCGCGCCGTGTGCGCGAGGACAGAGCGGGGAGGCCACCAGCCGGTCCCGGCCGTGCGCCGGACTACCCCGCGGAGTCCCTCAGTGACCGCATCAGATTCAGTGACCTCATCGAACGCCGAGCGCCCCGCCCTCGTCGACGCCCCCGCCTTCGTCGACCGCCACATCGGGCCGCGCACCGACGATGTGACCCACATGCTCACGGCCCTCGGCTACGACGACCTCGACGCCCTCGTGGCGGCGGCCGTCCCCGCGGCGATCCGCTCGCAGCGCCCGCTCGACCTGCCGCCCGCGCTGTCCGAGGCCCAGGTGCTCGCCGCCCTGCACGAGCGGGCCGAGGCCAACACGGTCCGCACCACGATGATCGGCCAGGGCTACTACGGCACAGCGACCCCGGGCGTCATCCGCCGCAACGTGCTGGAGTCGCCCGCCTGGTACACCTCCTACACGCCCTACCAGGCCGAGATCTCCCAGGGCCGGCTCGAAGCGCTGCTCACCTTCCAGACCGTCGTCGAGGACCTCACCGGCCTCCCGGTCGCCAACGCCTCCCTGCTCGACGAGGCGACCGCCGTCGCGGAGGCCGTCGCGCTCATGCGCCGGGCGTCCAGGGTCGAGGGCACGGTGGTGCTCGACGGCGGGCTGTTCGGCCAGTCGCTGGCCGTGGCCCGGGGCCGGGCCGAGGCGATCGGGCAGGCCGTCGTAGTGGCCGACCTGTCCGCCGGGCTGCCCGCGATCGACGGGCCGCTGGTCGGGGTCGTCGTCCAGCAGTGCGGGGCCGACGGGCGGTTGGTCGACCTGGCGCCGCTGGTTGCCGCGGCCCACGAGCGCGGGGCGCTCGTCACG
>JAKLPK010000236.1 GCA_022013895.1 Cellulomonas sp.
CGGCCTTGATCCCGAACGCGAGCATGAGCAGCATCGCGATGACCAGCCGCACCCCGGGGTCGATCTCCTGCAGCCGGGTCGCGAGCTGGGCCAGGTTGAGCGTGCCCGTCGCGGCGTAGGTGACCGCGATCCCGATGAGGAACAGCAACGACGAGGTGATGGCCACCACGACGTACACCGACCCGGCCCGGATCCGCTCGGCCGTGCCGCCCAGGGTGAGCAGCACGTAGGACGCCGCGAGCAGGATCTCGAACCCGACGTAGATGTTGAACAGGTCGCCCGAGATGAACGCATCGGCCACCCCGGCCGTGAGGATCAGGTAGGTCGGGTGGTAGATCGAGACCGGGGCGTGCTCCTCGTCGTCGCCCTGCGCCTGGGAGTAGAGCAGCACGCACAGTGTGACCGCCGAGGACACCGTGAGCATGAGCGCGCTCAGCCGGTCGACGATGAGCACGATGCCGACCGGCGCCGCCCAGTCGCCGACCTCGACCACGAGCGGCCCGGAGCGGGCCAGCACCAGCAGCGCCACCGAGACCGCGAGCACGAGGGTGAGCACCGTGACGCTCACGATCTTCTGCAGCCGCGGGCGGCCGTAGAGCGCGAGCGTGAGACCGGCGCCGAACAGCGGCAGGATCACCGGCAACGGGACGAGCCAGCTCATCGCGGGCCCTCCTGGTGCGGTTCGGGCCCGTGCGGTTCGGCCGGGTGCGGGGTGGCCGGCCGACCCTCATCGGTCTCGTCATGGGTCTCGCGGGCCTCGTCGTCCAGGTCCGTGCCGTCATCGGAGTCGACGTCGGAGCCCTCGACGCTGGGTGCGTCGCGGGCCGCGAGCCGGGCGATGCGGCGGTCCTCGACGTCGTCCTGCACCTCGTCGTGCCGGTGCAGCTGCCAGGACCGGTACGACAGGGCGAGCAGGAACCCCGTGAGGCCCAGGGTGATGACGATGGCCGTGAGCACCATCGCCTGCGCCAACGGGTCGGACATCGGCTGGTCCGACGTCCCGACGATGGGCGCGCTGCCCGCCGCACCACCGGCCACCAGCAGCAGCAGGTTGACGGCGTTGCCGAGCAGCACGATGCCCAGCACGATCCGCGAGAGCGACCGTTCGAGCAGCAGGTAGACCCCCGCGGCGACCAGCACGGCGATCACCACGACGAGCGTGAGGTTCGGTGCGGTGTCAGTCATCGGACCGCCCCGAGGTGACCTTCTCGAAGGGCGGGTCGATGCCGACCTCTGCCCGGCGGTCCAGCTCGGCGCCGAGCGTGCGCAGGATGTCCAGCACCAGGCCGACGACGACGAGGTACACCCCGACGTCGAAGAACAGGCTGGTCACCAGGTGCACCTCACCGAGCACGGGGGCGTGCCAGGTGAGCACCCATGACGTGAGCACCGGGCGGCCCGCGAGCATCCCCGCGATCCCGGTGCCGGCCGCCACGAAGAGCCCCGCGCCCAGCAGTGTCCCGGGCTGCACGGGCGCCGCCTCGCCGAGCTCGTAGCGACCGCCGGCCAGGTACCGCACGGTGAGCGCGATACCCGTCACCAGACCGGCCGCGAAGCCCCCACCAGGGGCGTTGTGCCCGGAGAACATGAGGTAGACCGAGTAGACGATCATCGTGCGGAACACCAGGCGCACGACCACCTCGAAGATCACCGACCGGCGGTACGGCGCCAACGTGCGCCCGGCCCGCAGCCACAACCGGTCCCGGGACGTCGTGGCCCGCACCTGGGCGGTCGTCGTGTCGACCGGTCGGCGCAGTGACGCCGTCGGGTCGTCGTCGCCGCCCCACACCGCACGGTCCGGCGGTGCATCGCTCTCCCGGAAGATCGCCCCGGTGCGCCGGTGCACGAACACCAACGACGCGATCCCGGTCGCGGCCACCAGCAGCACCGAGATCTCCCCGACCGTGTCCCAGGCCCGGATGTCGACCAGGGTCACGTTGACGACGTTCGTCCCGCCGCCCCAGGTGACGGCCTCCCCGGCGAAGTAGGACGCGATGGGCGTGGCCACCCGGGCCGCCGGTGCCACCAGCGCGACCCCGGCCACCACCAGACCCGCCGCGACCCCCAGCGCCAGCCGCAACCAGCGCGAGGCGGCCAACGGCCGGACCGAGAAGTACGGCGGCAGCCGGCGCATGGCCAGCACGAACACCACGAGCGTCACGGTCTCGACCAGCACCTGGGTGAGCGCCAGGTCCGGGGCACCGCCCAGCAGGAACAGCCCCGCCATCGCGTAGCCGCCGACACCCAGCAGGATCGCGGCCTTGAGGCGACGTCGCGCCCGGGCCACCAGCACGGCGCTCACCACGACCACCGCCGCGAAAGCCACCTGGGCGAGCTGGTCGTAGGCCCGCACCCGGGACGGGAAGCTCGTCGAGGTGACCAGCGGGATGCCGACCGCCACCACGAAGGTGAGCAGGATGATCGTGAGGTAGTTCGGCAACGAACCCCGCTGCACCAGACCGGTGACATCGGCGGCCAGATCGTCCAGCCGGCGCATGCCACGCCGGTAGAGGCGGTCCGCCGACACCGGGTGCGGCGCCGCGGCCTGCCAGCGCTCGACCGTGTCCCGCACCGCGAACAGCGCGAAGCCGCCGGCCAGGATGACGAGCGTGAGCAGCCCGGTGGCCGTGACGCCCGGGAACAGCACCAGGTGGCTCAGCTCACCCGTGGGGTACGTCGCGGCGTACGGGCCGAGCAGGTTCTCCCCGAGCGTCGGCAGCAGCCCGACGCCCAGGCCCAGCAGCGCCAGCACACCCGCGGGGGCCACCAGCCACAGCGACGGGTGCGTGATGGCGGCCGGCTGCTCGGCGGGGTCGGCGTGCGCGATCGGGGTGCTGGTCGCGTTGCCGTCAGCGTGCACCGTGTCATCGGCCGCGAGCACCGCAGGTTTCGTCGCGAACGCGCCCCACCACAGCCGGAGCCCGTAGGCGACCGTGAGCACCGAGCCGAGGGCGACGACGACCAGCAGCACCGTGTCCCGCACCGTCCCGCCGTGGGCCAACGCCTCGAGCCCGGCCTCCTTGGCGACGAAGCCGGCGAACGGCGGCAGCCCGATCATCGACGCGACCGCCAGGGCGCCGACGGTCGCGGTGAGCGGCAGCTCGCGGCCCACCCCCGACAGCCGACGCAGGTCACGGGTCCCGGTCGCGGCATCGACCACGCCCACCACCAGGAACAGCGCCGCCTTGAACATGGCGTGCGCGCCCAGCATCGCCAGCCCGGCCAGCGCCGCCGCCCGCGTGCCCAGACCCACCAGCAGGATGATCAGCCCGAGCTGGCTCACCGTGCCGAACGCCAGCACCAGCTTGAGGTCGTGCTGGCGCAGCGCCCGGTAGCCGCCCAGCAGCAATGTGCCGCCCCCGGCCGCCAGCACCATCACCTGCCAGGCACCCAGCTCGGAGAACGCCGGTGCGAACCGGGCCACCAGGTACACCCCGGCCTTCACCATGGCCGCCGCGTGCAGGTAGGCCGAGACCGGCGTCGGCGCCGCCATCGCCGCCGGCAACCAGAAGTGGAACGGGATCATGGCGGATTTGGTGAGCGCCCCGAGCAGCACCAGCACGACGGCGGTGACCACGAGCGGGCTCGTCGCCGGCGGATGCGCGATGAGCTCCGACAACCGCCAGGTGCCCGCGGCGTGGCCCAGCAGCAGCAGTCCCACGAACATCGACAGCCCGCCGGCGGTGGTCACCACGATGGCCTGCATGGCAGCCCGCCGGGACGACTTGCGCTCGGCGTAGTGCCCGATGAGCAGGTACGACGTGACCGTCGTCAGCTCCCAGAAGACGAAGAGCAGCACCAGGTCATCGGCTGTGACCAGGCCGAGCATCGCCCCGGCGAACGCGACGAACACCCCGCCGAACCGGCCCAGCCCCGCCGCCCCCGCCGAGAAGTACGCCGCGCAGTACAGCAGCACCAGCGCGCCGACACCCCCGACGACGAGCGTCATGAACCACGAGAGCGTGTCCAGCCGGAACGTGAGCTCCAACCCGAGCGAGGGGACCCACTCGACCCGTTGCACCGGGACCTGCCCGTGCTGCACCCGGCTGGTCCAGGTCAGGGCCCAGACCGCCGCACTCGCCGGGACGGCCGCCAGCACCAGGAACCCGCGCCGCCCGAGCCACCCGATGAGCGCGGGCGCCACGAGCGCCGCGACCAGATGGAGGCTCAGCAGGAGCAGCACAGGTCCGGCTCCGTCCTGTCGAGGGGCGGGTGGTCGGGCATAGGCGGAAGCGCCCGGCGCGAGCACCGGGGACGTCAAGGGATCGTCGACAGGTTACCAAGACCCCGCCACCAGCCGCCTGGTCACAGCCCCCTGCCGCCCCGCCCTGGCGCACCCGGAAGAACCCGACCGCGGGCGTCGGCGCGGTCGGCGCCGAGAGGTCAGGCGCGACGGGCCAGCAGCACCGTGTCGTGGATGGTGACCTCGTGGCCCTCGGGATGGGTGGCGGGGCGCGGGGCTGCGAGCGCCTGCTCGACGATCCAGCCGGTGCCGAGGTCGGCGGCGAGCTGTTCGGCGGTGAAGAAGCGGTCGGGGTCCGGGGGCCGGTTCACCCCCAGCTCGAGGTCGCTGGGGTGGTGGCCGACCACGAGCAGCCGACCACCGGGAGCGACCGCCGCAGCGAGCGTGGCGTAGATGCGTCCGCGCGGTTCGCTCGGCAGGTGCAGGTAGTGCGAGGTGACCAGGTCGTACGGCGGTTCGTCGGGAGTCCAGTCGAGCAGGTCGGCGTGCACCCAGCGGATCGCGTCGCCCAGACCACGTTCGGTGGCGGCGGCCGCGGCCCGGGCGAGCCCGACGGCGGAGAAGTCGAGGGCCGTGACCTGCCAGCCGTGCTCGGCCAACCAGATCGCATCGGCGCCCTCACCTGCTGCGGCCTCCAGTGCGCGCCCGGGGGTCAGGCCGCTCACCTGGGCGACGAGGGTGCCGTTGGCCCGCCCGCTCCACACCGGTTCACGCGACCCGTACCGCTCGTCCCACTCCGCCTGGTCCATGGGGGGAGTCTGCCAGCCTCAGACGCCGATCGAGGTGAGCGTCCGACGTGGGCTCGGGTGCGGGGTGCGGGTCGGGTGGCCCAGGCGGAAGGAGACGAGCGCCTGCCCGGCGGGGATGCCGAGCACCTGCGCCCACCGCTCGGAGAACTGGTCGGTGGCGCCCAGTGCCCGGTCCCGGTCGACCCGCTCACCGATCTGGTTGAGGTGCTGCAGCCCGAGTCCCGCGTCGGTGGCCGCGAGGTGCACCTGCTGCAGCAACTGCCCCCCGGCGAGCCGGTCGGTGGCGGAGCCGACATCGGCGACCCGGATGATGCCGTAGGCCGCGGCCGTGGCGGTGTGCACCTGCCGGGTGCTCTTCAGCCAGTAGGCATCACCGCTGGTCCGCGACTGGGCGGGCAGGATCTTGGCCGCGGCCAGCATGAGCGGGCTCATGCCCTGGCAGTCGAGGGTCAGCCCGTCGCGGTACCGCTCGATCTGCGCGCGGTCGTTGCGGAACCAGGAGAACGCCTCGACCGAGACCGGCTCGTCGGCGATGATCGCGGCCGTCGCCTCGACGTACAGGTCACCGAGGGTGGCGCGGGCGGCCGGTTCGGTCACCCACACGACCTCGGCGCCCGGGCCCTCTGCACCCAGGTCCTCGGTGCCCCGGTCCGCTGTGCCGCTCACCAGGTCGTCGAGCACGGCCGCGTCCACCGCGGCGTCCTGGTACGGCCCGCGGTCGGAGTGCCGGTGCGAGATCGCAGCCGCCAGCCGCTGCTCACGGGCATCGGGAGCCGGGCCGTCGGACAGCGCGATGTGCGCGATGTGGCCCGGTTCGGCCGGGTCCGGCCAGGCCTGCACCTGCGCCCGGAGCCCTCGGGCGCGGGCCGCGAGCACGACGTTCGCCAGTGCGCAGCCGTAGCCGACGATGCGCTCGCGACCATCCGGGTCACCGAGCGGCATGGCGCGGGTCGGGTCGTCGTACAGGTCGATGCCGTCGTCGGCCGCCGCCCAGCTCCACGGCTGGAGGTTGTGCGGGTTGGCGGCCAGGGCGCCGGCTGCCACCAGCGCCGTGGTCCCGGGTGCGTCCTGCCACGTCGACCACAGCTGCCAGGGGGCTCCTTCGCCGACCGACCACACCCCGTTGCGTTCGGCGCGCACCCCCACCACCCCCGTCCCGGCGAGCAGCACGGTGCCGCCGCCGATCCCGATCGCCTTGAGCACCGTGCGCCGGGTGGGGTGGGCGGCGTCCGCCACCGCCTCGCCGTCCGGCACGCCGTCGGCCGGCGCCTGCGCGCCCGGCACACCGTCTGCCGGCACACCGTCGTCCGGCTCCGACGCGGCACGTCCGGACCGGCTGCGGCGGCTCATCGCGCCACCCCGTCGTGCCCGAGCCCGAGCACCTGCCGCCCGCGGGCGGTGAGCAGTGGCAGGACCGCCACCAGCGGCGCGGTCCGCGGGTCGAGCACATCGGCGCCGACGGCGGCCGCGAACGGTGCGGCGGTCTCCTGGACGAGCCAGGTGACGGCCACCAGATCGGCGACGGTGGTCGGCGGTTCCGGGCGGCGCAGCAGGTCGGCGTCGATCATGGTCTCGACGAGCTCGCCGAGCCGGGCCGAGCGGCCGATCACGTTGGCGCGGTACTGCTCGGCGAGCACGGGGTCGACGTGCAGCAACGGGAAGAGCTCACGTGCGAAGAACCCGAACCGGTCGCTGACCTCACGTTGCACCGACGTCTGGCCCCACAGGGTGCGGAGCACCTGCTCCGGGTCGTCGTCCGTCCCGACCTCAAGAGCCGACGCCGCGGACCACTGCGCGAAGAGCGCCCGGACGATCTCCCCCTTGTTGGCGAACCAGTAGTAGAGGTTGCCGGGGCTGATCCCGGCGACCTGGGCGATGCGCCCGGTGGTGACCTGGGCGATCCCCTCGGCGTCGAACAGCGTGCGTGCGGTGGCGAGGATGTCCTCGCGTCGCTGGGCGGTGCGTTGCGGGGTCCTGGTGGTCTCGACCATTCCTAGAGCATAGGCTCTATTAGAGCGATTGCTCTAGTCCTTCGGGCCCAGGTACGACACCGACCCGCTCGAGCTGCGGATCGTCACGCTGGTCGTGGCCGACGGATCGGTCGGCGCATCGACCACCTGCTCGCCGACGCTGGTCGCCATGTCGAGCGCGACCGGCTTCCCCGTGCCATGGACGGTGACATCGCCGACATCGGTCCGGGCTTCCACGTCCCCGAGGACCCCGGCCGCGTCGATCGACCCGCTGCTCGCCTCCAGCCGGGCCGAACCGCCGACCGTCGACACCGCGACGTCGCCGTTGCTGGTCTGCGCCTCCAACGAGCCGCCGATGTCACGAGCCTCGACCGAACCGGATGACGACGACAGAACGCCGTCCCCCGTCACCTCCGAGACGCGGACCGACCCGTTCGAGCTCACGGCCGTCACGTCACCGTCGACGTCGGTGACGTCCACGCTGCCGTTGGAGGTCCGCGCCTCCACATCGGCGAGCAGACCCGAGGCCTGCACCGACCCGTTCGATGTGCGGACCACGACCCGGGTGTGCGCCGGCACGACGACGGCCAGGTCGCCCCGGCACTCGCTGCCGCCCCACCAGCGGCAGGTGTGCGTGATCACCAGACGATCGCCGTCGGTGGTCTGGGAGTAGTCCGGGGAGGTCCAGGCATAGCGGGCAGTCACGATCACACCGACCTCATCGCCCGTCCCGACGCGGACCGTCACGTCTCCGTCGGCGATGAGCTCGACCACGGCACGGGCGTCGTAGACGCGCTCGGAGGTGGCGGTCCGGGCGCCGAGCTGGGAGACCAGGCTGGCAGCCGAGGCCAGGATGAGCGCACCGGCCAGGAGCCCGCCGCCCCAGGCCAGGGACCGGGCGAGCGGGCCACGCGTCGGCGCGGGCGGCGGGGAGGCCAGGGCGGTCATCGGACGTCTCCTTCGATAAGGGTGGGATGGGTGCGGCCGTGCTCCAGCCAGCGCAGCACGGCGAGCACCCGGCGGTGGTCGTCGGCGTCCGGCGGCAGACCGAGCTTGAGCAGGATCGAGGTCACGTGCTTCTCCACCGCGGGCAGCCCGACGACGAGCCGCTCGGCGATCGCGGCGTTCGACCGGCCCTCGGCCATCAGCGCGAGCACCTCACGTTCACGTGCCGTGAGCGCCGCCAGGTCGCCGGACCGGGCCAGCAGCTGGGCGACCACCTCGGGGTCCACCACGCTGCCCCC
>JAKLPK010000237.1 GCA_022013895.1 Cellulomonas sp.
AGGTTGAACGGCACACCGAGGAACATGTCGGCGCTGCGCTGGTAGAGGTGGCAGCTCAAACGGCCGTCGGCCACGTAGAACTGGAACAGCGCGTGGCAGGGCGCGAGCGCCATCTCGGGGATCTGCGCGACGTTCCAGGCGCTGACCAGGTGCCGGCGGGAATCCGGATCGGCCCGCAGGTTCTCGACGACCTGGGCGATCTGGTCCACATGGCCGCCGTCGGGTGTCGGCCACGAACGCCACTGGACGCCGTACACCGGTCCGAGCTCACCGTCGGCATCGGCCCACTCGTCCCAGATCTTCACCCCGTGCTCCTGCAGCCAGGCGACGTTCGAGTCGCCGCGCAGGAACCACAGCAGCTCGTAGACGACCGACTTGAGGTGGACCCGTTTGGTGGTGACCAGCGGGAAGCCCGCCGACAGGTCGTAGCGCAGCTGGTGGCCGAACAGGCTGCGGGTGCCGGTCCCGGTGCGGTCGGACTTGGGGGTGCCGGTCTCCAGCACCAGTCGCAGGAGGTCCTCGTACGGGGTCGCCGGCCGGCCGTCGCTCATACCGGTCAGCGTAGGCGAGGGGTCCGTCACGACCACCGGGCGAATCGCTGGCACCGGCCCGCGGACTCGTGGGACAGCACCCGACCCGGCACGCCAAGATGTGTCCATGACCTCGTCGATCCCCCCTGCCGTCGCAGCCCATGTGCCCACGGGTGTGCTCGTGGACGGGCAGTGGCGCCCCGCCCACTCCGGCCGCACCTTCGCCGTGGCCGACCCGGCCACCACCGAGGTCCTGTTCGACGTCGCCGACGGTGACGAGCAGGACGCCCTCGACGCGCTCGACTCGGCCGACCGGGCGTTCGACGAGTACCGCTCGACCGCCCCGCGCGTACGTTCGGATCTGCTGCGCGCAGTCTTCGACACGCTCGTCGCGCACACCGACGACATCGCCACGATCGTGACGGCCGAGGGCGGCAAGCCGCTGGCGGAGTCCCGCGCCGAGGTGCTGTACGCCGCCGAGTACGTGCGCTGGTACTCCGAGCAGGCCGTCCGGCTGGACGGTCTCGCCCGGCGGGCGCCCGCCGGGACCCACCACCAGCTCGTGCTGCGCCGCCCGGTCGGCCCGGCGTTCCTCATCACGCCTTGGAACTTCCCAATCGCGATGATCGCGCGCAAGGTCGCCCCGGCGTTGGCCGCCGGCTGCACCACGATCGTGAAGCCCGCGCAGCTGACCCCGCTGACCACCAACTACGTGGCCGAGATCATCCGGGCCGAGCTGGCGGCGCGCGGCCTGCCGACCGGGGCGATCAACGTCGTGCCGTCGTCGTCGGCCCGGACCGTCTCCGGTCCTCTGCTGGCCGACCCGCGGCTGCGCAAGCTGTCCTTCACCGGATCGACCGAGGTCGGCCGGGCGCTGCTCAAGCAGGCGGCGGACACGATCCTGCGGACGTCGATGGAGCTGGGCGGCAACGCCCCGTTCCTCGTGTTCGCCGACGCCGACATCGACGCTGCCGTCAGCGGTGCGGTCGCGGCCAAGATGCGCAACGCAGGCCAGACCTGCGTGGCCGCCAACCGGTTCCTGGTGGCCGAGCAGGTGGCCGAGGAGTTCACCACCAAGCTCACCCAGGCCTTCGCCCAGCTGGTGGTCGGCCACGGCGCCGATGCGGGTGTCACGGTCGGTCCGCTCATCGAGCAGGCGGCGGTCGACCACGTCGGCGAGCTCGTCGGTCAGGCCGTGGACGCGGGGGCGAGCGTGCGCATCGGCGGGGACGCCGTCGACCGCCCGGGCTACTTCTTCGCCCCGACGGTGCTCGGCGGGGTCTCACCGGACTCCCGCGTGGTGACCGAGGAGATCTTCGGCCCGGTAGCCCCCGTGGTGTCGTTCGCCGATGAGGCCGAGGGCGTCGCGCTCGCGAACCGCTCCCCGTACGGCCTCGTGGCCTACGCCTACACGCGCGACGTGTCCCGTGCGCTCCGCCTGGCCGAGTCGATCGAGGCCGGCATGGTGGGCATCAACCGCGGCATGGTCTCCGATGCGACCGCACCGTTCGGTGGTGTCAAGCAGTCGGGTCTGGGCCGTGAGGGCGGCGAGGCCGGGATCGAGGAGTACCTCGAGTCGGTGTACGTGGCGCTGTGAACGGTCCGCTGCCGCTCGGCGGTGGGGCGGTCTCGGCTGATCTGTCGGTCCGCCCGGCCATCGCCGGCGATGAGGAGGCCATCACCGCGATCCAGCTCGCCGCGTGGGGCCAGGCGCACGCCGAGCTGCTGGGCCCACGGGTGCTCGCCCAGCTCGACTCCGCGGCGATGACCGCCTCGTGGCGGGTCGCGATCACCGCCCCGCCCGGTCCGGGCTACCGCGTGCTGGTCGCCTGCGCAGGGCCACGCGTGGTCGGGTTCGCTTCGGTGGTACCGGTCCCGGCCGACGACGAGGAGCTGGGCGCCGGTGGGCTCGTCCTCGCGTTCGAGGTGGCGCCCGGTGACCAGCGCGCCGGGCACGGGTCGAGGCTGCTGACCGCCGTCGTCGACCTGGTGCGCCTCGACGGGGCCCAGCACGTGCAGACCTGGGTGCTCACCGACGACGAGGCGCGCATCAGGTTCTTCTCGCAGGCCGGACTCGGACCGGATGGTGCGATGCGCAACCTGACGACCGCCGCCGGGCCGGAGGACCGGCAGGTGCGCGAGGCGCACTGGGTCGCGCTCATCTGACGGCACGAACGCCGCGCTCACGGGCCGCCGTGGCGGGACCCGGTCGGTGCGGGGGTCAGTCGGTCGGGCCCGCACCCGTCGAGTCCGTGCCGGCCGTCCTGCGCTGCGCACGGTGCATCCTCGAGGCGGTCCGCAGCGACGCCCGGGCGGCCGATCGATCACCCGCAGCGTCGTAGGCGAACGCCAGGCGGTACCAGGACCGCCAGTCGTCCGCGG
>JAKLPK010000028.1 GCA_022013895.1 Cellulomonas sp.
GCTCCGGTGGCCTTGTCGTTGAGCACGAACAGGTGGATCGAACGCGGCAGCCCGGCGTCCCGGTTCTCGATGTTGGAGCCGTACCACTTGACCCCGGAGTTGTCGAAGCTGCCGCCGAGGTAGGCGGGCATCGCCATGAACCGGCGGTCGGTGCCGTCCTTGGGCATGTTCGGGAAGGCCGGCTCCGGCGGGAACAGCACCATCGCGCCGTGCGAGTTGCCGAGCCGGCCGGCCATCCGGTAGTCGCCGAGCTGCAACAGCTGGAGGGTCTCGTCCATCGCCTCGACGCAGGAGGCCATGTCCGTCACACCGGCCGCGATGGCGTCCGGTTCACTCAGGTAGCGAAATGAGATCGAGGTATCGGTCACGGGGCTCTCCCAGAGCTGGTCGAGGGCGGTCGGGTTCGGTGGGGTGCCGACCGGACGAACGGCCGGCACCCCGGGGGTCGATCAGGTGAGGGCGTCGGTGAGCCGCTCGTACGCCTGGGGGCGGGCCCGCTTCAGGACGGTGCCCTGGATCCAGCCGATCGCCGGGAAGATGACGACCAGCCCGACCAGAACGATGCTGAGGGCGCCCCAGCGCGGCACACCGTCCGCGTCGACGTCGGAGACCAGCAGCGGGAAGTTCGCCCCGATCGCGAGGGCGGAGATCACCAGCCCGATGAGGCCGAGGCCCGGTGCCACCACGGTGCGCCACAGGCTGCGCGGACCTGCCGAGCGGGAGAACCACACGATGACGGCCAGGCTGGTGATGGCCATGAGCACTGAGATCGCCAGGGTCGCCACCCCGGACAGCCAGGTGAAGACCTCCAGCACGGGGTCCAGCCCGAGAACGGCCGAGCCCACGATGAGCAGCCCCGCCGTGGCGGTCTGGGCGAACGAGGACTTGTGCGGCGACAGGTGGGCGTGGTGCACGTGGCCGAGCGACTCGGGCAACGCACCGGCCGCGGACATGGAGTGCTGGTAGCGGGCGACGACGTTGTGGAAGGACAGCACGCAGGCGAACATGCTCGTGATCAGCAGGACGTTCACGACCACCTCACCGACCGAGCCGAGGTAGGCGGCCGTGGTCCGCAGGATGAGCGCCCCGGGGTCCTCAGCGGTGATCGCCATGATGTCGTCCGGGCCCCACGCCATGATCAGGCCCCACGAGGCCAGCGTGTAGAAGACCCCGACGCCGATGACCGCCGCGTACGTCGCCCGCGGGATGGTGCGCTCCGGGTCGCGGGCCTCGTCGCGGAAGATCGCGGTGGCCTCGAAGCCGATGAACGCTGCGATGGCGAACATCAGTCCGATGGCGGGTGAGCCCGACGTGACCTGCGCCGGCTCGAACGGGATGAACGACAGGCCGTCGGCGCCCCCGGTCACCATGACCACCAGCACGAGGAGCAGCACGATGCCGACCTCGCCCACCAGCAGCACCCCGAGCACCTTCGAGCTCAGCTCGATGTGCCGGTAGCCGAGGACACCGACCGCCGCGACCATCGCGAGCGCCCAGACCCACCACGGGATCGATGGTGCGCCCAGCCCGGCGACGGTGACCTGGAGGATGTAGCCCAGGTACCCGTACACCGAGACCTGGATGGTCGTGTAGGTGAGCAGGGCCAGGAAGGCGGCGGCCAGGCCCATCCGGTTGCCGAGGCCGTACCCGATGTAGGTGAAGAAGGCGCCGGGCCGCGGCACCACCCGCGTCATGGCCGACAGCCCGACCGCGAACAGCAGCAGGATCACGCCGCTGATCGCGTACATGGCGGGGAACCCGACGCCGTTGCCGAGCAGCATGCCGATCGGGGCCGCCCCGCCGACGACAGTGAGCGGCGAGGCCGCCGCGACCACCATGAGGACGATGGCCGTGGGGCCGAGCTTGCCGGTCAGTGACCGGACCGACGATGTGCCGACTTCTTCAGTGCTGACTGCCGTGCTGCTCTCCGTACTGGCGGACATGGGAGCTCCTCAGCGGGCCGTGGACAGGGTTCGACGGGACGGGTGCGCGATCAGGCGGGCCCTGGACCTCGCCTGGCGCCCAGGCTGGCGTGCGGTCGTTTCCCCGCCATCGCCGCGCCGTAACGCGGTCGCCACGTCGTGCGAGACGTCCACCGCCGCGCGTCTCGCACGCCGTCACCTGGACGAAACAAGCGGGCTGTGCCGTGGGCAACACGGGCCTTCTACTGTGCGCGCACACCGTCGGGAGGTTCCATGACCGCTCTGCAACGCGCGATCGCCCATCCCGTCCCGGTGCCCGGGATGCGTTCCACCTCACCGGTCGCCGGTCTGGACCGGCGCAGCGTGGGCGCCTGGGACGTGCTCGGCCAGTCGGTCGCGGCCGTCGCACCGGCGGCCGCGGCCACCACGATCCCGGTCCTGGTGGCGGCGTCGGCCGGTGGCGCGACCCTGCCCGCCGTCGTCGCCGCCACCGTGCTCGCCCTGCTCGTGTCGGTCGCGGTCAACGTCTTCACGCGGCGGATGGCGGCCACAGGGTCGCTCTACACGTTCGTGTCCCGGGCGCTGGGGCCACGGGCGGGGGTCGTCACGGGTGTGGCGATGCTCGTCGGGTACGCGTTCATCGCGATGTTCGCCCTCACGGGTGCCGCCTACTACCTGGGCCTGCTCGCCGAACGCCTGGGGGTGACGGTCCCCGACGGCCGCTGGCCCGGGGCGGTGATCGCGCTGCTCGCGGTGCCGCTGCTGGTGGTCACGCTGGGGGGCACCCGGCGGTCCACCCGGGTGGCCCTCGTCATGGAGAGCGTGTCGGTGCTGCTCATCGTCGCGCTGGTCGTCGCGCTGCTGGTACGCACCGGTCCGCCCGATCTCGGCGCGATGACGCAGGGCGGGACGGCGCCGGGGATGGTCGCCGGGACGGTGCTCGCGCTCACCGGGTTCGTCGGCTTCGAGAGCGCCTCGACGCTCGGGGTCGAGGCGCGCCGTTCGTTCTCCACCGTGCCGCGGGCCGTGACCTGGACGGTCGTCGTGTCCGGGCTGCTCTACGTGGCGGCCGTCGTGGTCCAGCTCACGGCGTTCCAGGCGCTCGGCCAGGACCTGGGCGCCAGCGCCTCACCGGTCAACGAGCTGAGCTCCGCCTTCGGGCCGGCCTGGCTCGCCTGGGTGCTGGACGTGGCCGTCATCCTCTCGTTCCTGGCCTGCGCGATCGCCTCGGCGACGGCGATGGCCCGCATCCTGTTCGCGATGGGGCGAGAGCTCGTGCTGCCCGCACGGTTCGGGCACGCCCACCCCGTGCGCCAGGTGCCGACCGTGGCGACCCGGTCCGCCGTCGCGGTCATCGCAGGGCCCCCGGTGGTCGCGGCCGGGCTCGGGCTGGACCTGCGCGTGCTCATGGACGGGCTCATCGTCGTGGCGGCCGCCGGCTACCTCACCGCCTACGTCCTGGTGTGCGTCGCCGCGCCGGTGTTCACCCGCCGCATCGGGGAGTCACGGGCGTGGGTCACGGCGCTCAGCTGGGCCGGGGCGGTGCTGATCTCCGCGGCCCTCGTGGTGGCGCTCGCCATGCAGGCCATGACGGTGTACGCGGGCGCGACCTGGCTGTTCGTGACCCTGCTGGTGACCGGCACGGCGCTCGGCTGGACCCGGCTGGCCCGCAGCCCGGTCGCACGGGGGCGGGTGGGGCTGTACGACGAGCCCACGGCGCAGGACGTGCTCGGCGGTGGCCCGTGAGCCACCACTTCGGCCAGCCGGATGTCGTCGCCCGGCTCACCGGGGTACCGCCGTCGGACGACGGCATCAACGCGCGCCAGCCGGGCGCGATCCTGCACGCCCTGCAGATCCTGGAGTGCGTGGCCCGCCGCGGCCCGGGCACCACGGCCAATGAGATCAGCTCCGACCTGCGCATCTCACGGGCCACCACCTACCGCCTCGTGCGGCTGCTGTCCGATGACGAGTACCTGGTGAGGATGCCCGACCTGCGGGGTTTCGCGCTGGGGCGACGGGTCGGTGAGCTCACGTCGCCCGCGACGACGACGCCCCACCTGTCCCGCGCCGCCCGCGCCGTGCTCACCGTGCTGCGCGACCGGGTGCGCGCGGGGGTTCACCTCGTGCACTACTCGGGCGGCCGGATCGTCGTCACCGACGAGGACTGCGACATCCCGCTGTCGGACCCGCACCGGCTGTCCACCGACCCGGGCGCGACCGCGGCCGGGCGGCTCGCCGCCGCCTGGGTCGTGGCCGAGCGAGCCGGTGGCCCGCCGCCCTCGCACGCCTACCAGGTGGGTGCGGTGACCCCCAACCGTGGCTGTCTGGCGCTCCCCGTGCAGGACGATGACGGACGGCTGGTCGCGGCCCTGCTGGTGGAGGCGCCGTCGTCACGGCTCGCGCATCCCGAGGAACTCATGGCGATCCTGCTCGACGGGGTGTCCGAGCTCACGATGCTGCTCACCTGAGAGCGTTCGGGCGACCCCACCGAGCCGCAGAACCGAGGCCGTCGCCCAGCGTCGTGTCGTACTCCGAGGACTCGACGGACCAGGACTCCACGAGGTCGACCGGTGTCCGCCCGGCCGCCTCTCGGATCGCCGCGAGCCGCTGCTCCCGTAGCCATCCCTCGAACAAGGACTCGACGAAGGCGCCGGCCGTGACCCCGCGCTCGCGGGCGACCTCGTTGATGCGGTCGCGCAGCTCCGGGTCGATCTCGATGGCAGTCGCGGTCATGGACCGAGTATGCCGGGCCCAGACCAACGCATCCGGGTGGACGGCACAGCGGGGGACGACGGTCTCCGTCGTCCCCCGCGTGACGTCAGGCTGAGGTGACAGGCAGGCAGACTCGGGTCACCCAGGAGGTGGGGTCGGGGTTCTCCATCGGTCCGGCGACGTACACGTTGAACATCGGCCCGGCCTCACGCAGCCCCTGCGCCGCGACCCACGCCCCGAGATCCGCCATCACCGCCGTCATCCCGTCGTAGGAGCCGCGCAGCTCACCGACCGCGATGTCGGCCGGGGGTACCTCGACGCACCGGACCGCATCGGTGCCCTCGAACGGGGCGAGGACGTCGAGCTGCACCTCCACGTCGACGTCGTGCTCGACGAACTCCGGGTCGTGGAACACCGCGACCGCCTCGCCGTCCGGGGCCGGAGCGGCGCCAGCTGCCGCGAGCCCGGCGCCGAGCCGCTGCCACAGCAGCCCCTCGTCGCTGTAGGTGGGCAGCACGTCGCGCACCGAGGCGACGGTGCGGGCCGGGCGGGTGGTGCGGGTGATGGTGGTGGACATGGCGGGTACCTCCAGCTCGTCGATGAATCGGTCGATGTCCGCCACCCGGCTGCGCACCGCGGCGATCTCGGCCTGTGCCGCCGCGCGTCGTTCCAGCAGCACCCGGCGCAGGAGCGCTGGATCGGTGAACGGCGCGCAGGCGGCCAGCTCGGCCACCCCCAGACCCGCGTCGCGCAGCGCCCGGACCCGACCCGCGGTGTGCAGCAGCGCAGGGGCGTAGAACCGGTAGCCGCTGAACGGGTCGACCCGGGTGGGCCGCAGGACGCCGTGCTCGTCGTAGTGCCGCAGCATCCGGACGCTCACCCTGGACAGACGCGAGAACTCCCCGATGGTGAGGAGCCGGTCGTCGGACATGTCCACGACTCCACACCCTGCCATCGTGTGAGGGGCAAGGCCCGCTCGGCGCCCGTCCTGGTGCCGCCGCCCTGGTGCCCGGGACGGATCAGTCCGCGCGCCCGGCCGGCGCCCCGTGCCACTGGGCGCTCATCGTTCGCCGTGACCGGGACAGCGACCGGCTCTGCACCACGAGCCCGAGAAGGACGAGCGCGCCGTCGAGCGCGAACCACCACCCGCTCGGCACCCCGCCCTGCGTGACCTGGCCCAGGTCTGCCACGGTCGAGGCCCCCACCAGCAGCATCACCCCGTTGACGGTGACGCTCGCACCCGCCAGCGCGGTGAGCACGACGAGGACGACGGCGGGCAGGTTCCCCCGGATCGCGAGCACCCCGAGCCCGATCCCGGCGACAACCGCCACGGCCTGCACGACCCAGCCGGTCTGCACGCCGAGGGCGGTCATCGCGCTCGCTGCCACCGTGTAGCCGAAGGCGGCGAACCCCAGCACGACCGCCACCTGGTACGACAGGTACGCCAGCATCCCGAGCACGAAAGCCCCGACGAGGGCGCCGACCCAGCCCGGGACACCGGCCAGGGCGCTGCCGCCGGCGGCGTCGGCCACCAACCGGGCGCCCACGACGAACCCGACCCACGCCCCGAACAGGCCGATCACCAGCCGCATCGCCGCGTACCCGCGGAAGCACAGCAGAGTGCCGACCAGCATTGCGAGCAGTCCCACCACCAGCTCTGGCACGTGCCACCTCCTCATCCGGTGCAGCAAGCCCCTGACCATCCTGCCGGATGGACGGGCGGCACCCCGCGCCGTGCCTAGAGTGCGCGGGTGGCATCTGACGACGAGCCGACCGGTCCGGGCGGACGACTGCCCGATGCGGCCCGGCTGCGCCGGGTGGTGCTCACGGTGGCGGGCCTCAACCTCGGGTACTTCGTCGTCGAGCTGGCGGTCGCCCTCACCGCGGGTTCGGTGGCTCTGCTGGCGGACAGCGTCGACTTCCTGGAGGACACCTCCGTCAACCTGCTGGTCTGGCTCGCGCTCAGCTGGCCGCTCGCCCGGCGGTCCGTGGCCGGCAAGGTCATGGCGGTGATCATCCTGGGCCCGGCCGCCCTGGCCGCCGTCCAGCTGATCGGCCGGATCACTGCACCCGTCGTCCCCGAGGTCGGGCCGCTCATCCTGGCGTCGCTCGGCGCGATCGCTGTCAACGGCACGAGCGCCTGGCTGCTGGCCGCGGTCCGTCACCACGGGGGTTCCCTGAGCCGGGCCGCGTTCCTGTCCGCGCGCAACGACGTCGTCGTCAACCTCGCCATCATCGCCATGGCCGGGCTCACCGCGTGGACGCGCTCCGGCTGGCCCGATCTGGTGCTCGGCTGCGTCATCCTCGGCCTCGCCGCACTCGCGGCTCATGAGGTGTGGGAGGTCAGCGAAGAGGAGCGTCTGGCTTCCAAGGCCTTGGCCGGCGAGGCGTTCGACTGATCCGCACGGCGAACGCGGGGGCCGGCGTCACGCCGCGGCGCGCTCCCGGAGCGTGAGCAGCATCTTGCGCATCATCCACACGTCGGTCAGCTCGACCAGCACGGCGAACGCGAGCGAACCGGGGTCCCGCTTGGGCCGGGACCGGATGCGGGTGACGAGCCGGGTCGCGGTGGCGCCGACGGGGTCCAGCTGCCACACCCAGGTCGTACCGGGCGAACCCCACAGCATCGTGCTGGGCTCGTCGAGCGCGAGCACCTCGATCCCCTGGGTGCCGTCGGGGCTCATCGGGATCACGTCCCCGACCGCGAGGTCCTGCCACTGCGGCAGGATCTGCGTGGCGCTGGGGCGGCCGAGGTTGTCCAGCAGGTCGTAGCTGTACCAGCCGGCCCGGCCGACGCCCACCTGCACCAGCCAGGGCCAGACCTCGTGCGGCGGCGCCTCGATGGTGATCGCGTGGGTCGCGTCGAACACCGGGTGCGGCACGAGGTCGTCACCGGTCATCGTGCGGGTGACCTCGTCGGGGGTGGCGCCCCAGGTCAGCTGCCATGGCCGGTACCAGCGCAGGTAGCCGGCCACCGCCCCGGACAGGAGCGCGAGCGGCAGGAGGACGTGGCGGGCGCGCATGGCCCGCAGTCTGTCACCGGTCGCGGCCGACGGGCCTGGCCCCGGGGCCGACCCGCCCGTTCGGGTCAGAAGGCGTAGGTGCCGAACCGGCCCCAGGCGACGACGGCGGCGAGCACGAGCAGGACGACGTTGATGCCGATCATCTGGACCTCTCCGCGCCGCAGGTGGACGACGATGGCCCCTGCCATGACGAGGACCAGGCCGGTGGCGGCCAGCGGCACCAGGACAGGGGCGATCCCCGTGACGGCCGGAAGCACGAGACCGAGCGCTGCGAGCACCTCCAGGGTGCCGATGAGCTTGACGGTCCCGGCGCTGAAGGACTCGACCCAGCCCATGGTGGAGGCGAGCGCCTCCTTGGGACGGCTGAGCTTCATGGCGCCGGCGGCGAGGAACAGGGCGGCGAGGACGCCGGCGAGGATCCAGAGCAGGATGTTCATCGGTGGTCTCTCTCCATCTGGGGGCACCCGATCATGACTTCATCTGTGAAGTGAAGAGTAGGGCGAGTTACTTCAACGTTCAAGTGTTCTCGTCGTTCTTCGCGCAGCCCACGACCTACAGTGGATCCGTGGACGCAGCATCCGAACCACGGTGGCTGGACGCCGATGAACGACAGGCCTGGCTGTCGCTGGCGAGCGTGCTCATGCGCCTGCTGCCCGCCCTGGATGCCCAGCTGCAGCGCGACGCCGGGCTCAGCCACTTCGAGTACCAGGTGCTCGCCGCCCTCTCCGAGGCCCCCGGGCGAACGCTGCGGATGAGCGAGCTGGCCGTCCTCGCCGAAGGTTCCCTGTCCCGGCTGTCCCAGGTGGTCAGCCGCCTCGAACGTCGCGAGTGGGTGCAGCGCTCCCCCGACCCGTCGGATGGCCGCTACACGCTGGCCACGCTCACCGAGCCCGGCTGGGACAAGGTGGTCGCCACCGCCCCTGGGCACGTCGAGACCGTCCGCTCCCTGGTCATCGACCCGCTCACCAAGGCCCAGATCGGCCAGCTCACCCAGATCGGCCGCCGGATCATGGCGGCGATCGACCCGGACGACCCGTGCCTGGGACGGGGCTGAGCAGCGGGGCGGAGCCTGCAGGGGAGGGCGATCGCCTTCGAGAGACGGGCGCCGGTCGTCCGCCGGGCGCCTCCGTCAGGCCTGGACGTCCAGCTGCTGGCCGACCGCCGGGTCCAGGCACTCCAGCAGCGCCGCGCTCTGGTTCGCCGCGACGTCGAGGGCCTTGCGCAGCAGGCCCATCGAGCTGGACACCTGGGCGCTGGCCGCCCCCGCACCTGTGATCTCCACCGCGGGTGCCTCCTCAGCTCGGGCCGGACGTCGATCGCCAGGTCCTTTCTAGCTGCCGCTCGGGCCGGCCGCAGCACCCGTCAGGTCAGGACCACCCGTTCGCCCACACCCCGCATCGCCCGAAGCGCCCCCGCCCGAGGACCTCGACGGCATCCGGGCTTCTGAGTTCGCTCTCCCATCGCAGTCGTTTCGACGGAAACCGTCGTCATTTCGCTGATGGGGTGCTCAGATCGTCAGCCACGGCCGTGCACAGCCGGCCGCGAGATGCGATCATGGGTCGGCCGTCGACCGCAGAAGGAGCCCCGCATGTCCACCCGCACCCCCATCACCCTCGACCGCGCACGCATCGCCGAGCTCACCGCGCGGGAGGCGGCGCGACTGGACGAGCGCACGCCGGGCTCGGCCGCCATGTACGCCCGGGCCCGCCAGACCCTGTCCGACGGGGTCGCCTCCAGCTACCAGGTGCGCGAGCCGTGGCCGATCTACCTCGAGCGCGGTGCGGGTTCGCACGTCTGGGACGTCGACGGCAACGAGATGGTCGACTTCCACAACGGGTTCGGCTCGATGGTCCAAGGCCACGCGCACCCCGCGATCACCCAGGCCGTCACCGAGCGGCTGAGCAAGGGCACCCACTTCGCCGCCCCCACCGAGGACGCGGTCATCGTCGCCGAGGAGCTCAAGGCCCGTTGGGGCCTGCCGCGCTGGCGCTACGTCAACACCGGCTCCGAGGCGACCATGGACGCCATCCGGATCGCCCGCGGCCTCACCGGCCGGGACACCATCGTGAAGATCTTCGGCTCGTACCACGGCCACCACGACTACGTCATGGTCTCGATCGGCGTCCCCTACGGCGAGATCGGCGACCGCGACAACCTGGCCTCGCTGCCGTACGGCGCGGGCATCCCGCAGTCCAGC
>JAKLPK010000238.1 GCA_022013895.1 Cellulomonas sp.
ACACCACCGACTCGGCGGTCCGCATCACCCACCTCCCGACCGGGCTCGTCGTGTCCATGCAGGACGAGAAGAGCCAGATCCAGAACCGTGCCGCCGCCCTGCGCGTGCTGCAGTCCCGCCTGCTCCTGGTGCGCCAGATGGAGGAGGACGCGAAGAAGAAGGAGCTCGCCGGCGACATCAAGGCGAGCTGGGGTGACCAGATGCGCTCCTACGTGCTGCACCCGTACCAGATGGTCAAGGACCTGCGCACCGAGTACGAGGTCGGGAACACCTCGGCGGTGTTCGACGGGGACATCGACGGGTTCATCGAGGCCGGTATCCGCTGGCGCCGCGGGACCGACGCGCGGGACTGACCCGTCGCCTCCGGCCCCCGAATGGGACGATCCGGGCGCCTTCGCGCCGGGTGGTTCCCAGGCTTCGTGCCCGCGGCGTGTCCCGGGCGGCTGGCGTCCGGGCGCTGCCTACCCTCGACGCGTCCCGTGCCGTGCGCGGGTGACCCTCGTCGTCCACCGAAGGCTGGCCCGTGATCCGGTTCGAGAACGTCACCAAGGTCTACGCCCGGGGCGCCCGCCCCGCGCTGGACCAGGTGAGCCTGGACATCGACCGTGGGGAGTTCGTGTTCCTCGTCGGATCGTCCGGGTCCGGCAAGTCGACGTTCCTGCGGCTGGTCATGCGCGAGGAACGGGCGAGTGCCGGCAAGGTCTTCGTGGCCGGCAAGGAGATGGGCTCGTTGTCGAGCTGGAAGGTGCCGGTGATGCGCCGCCAGATCGGGGTCGTCTTCCAGGACTTCCGGCTGCTGCCCAACAAGACCGTGTTCGAGAACGTCGCCTTCGCGCTCCAGGTGATCGGCAAACCGCGCCACCACATCCTCACGACCGTCCCCGACACCCTCGAGATGGTGGGGCTCGCGGGCAAGGAGAAGCGACGTCCTCACGAGCTGTCCGGCGGTGAGCAGCAGCGTGTCGCGATCGCCCGGGCGTTCGTCAACCGGCCGTCGATCCTGCTGGCCGACGAGCCGACCGGAAACCTGGACCCGACGACCTCCTTGGGGATCATGCGCCTGCTGGACCGGATCAACCGCACGGGTACGACGGTGGTCATGGCCACCCACGACGACGAGATCGTGGACCAGATGCGGCGACGGGTCATCGAGCTGTCGACCGGGGCGATGGTGCGCGACCAGTCGCACGGCGTCTACGGCTCGGACCGCTGAGGGGCCGGCGATATGCGCATCCAGTTCGTGCTCTCCGAGATCGGCCAGGGTCTGCGTCGCAACCTGTCGATGACGATCTCGGTGGTGCTCGTCACCTTCGTGTCGCTCACGTTCGTCGGGGTGGCCTCGCTGCTCCAGACGCAGATCGGCAAGATGAAGGGTGACTGGTACGACAAGGTCGAGGTCACCGTGCTGCTGTGCCCGACGGACTCGTCGGCGGCGACCTGTGCCTCGGGTCCGGTGACCGATGAGCAGAAGGCCGAGATCGAGGCGGCGCTCGAGCAGCCCGAGGTCAAACCGCTCATCGAGAAGGTCTACTTCGAGTCGCAGGACGAGGCGTTCGCGTCCTTCCAGGAGCGGTTCGCCGGTCAGTTCTGGGCCACCGTGATGACGGCGGCCGATATGAACTCCTCGTACCGGATCAAGCTCACCGACCCCACGAAGTACCAGGTGGTGGCCGATGTCGTCTCGGGCAAGCAGGGGGTGGAGGAGGTGCAGGACCAGCGGCAGCTGTTCGACCGACTGTTCCTGGTGCTCGACCGCGCCACCATGCTCGCTGCGGGCCTGGCGGCGGTGATGCTGCTGGCTGCCGTCCTGCTTATCACCACCACGATCCGGCTTTCGGCGCTGTCCCGGCGACGGGAGACGGGGATCATGCGCCTCGTCGGTGCCTCGAACTGGTTCATCCAGCTGCCGTTCATGCTCGAGGGCGCGATCGCGGCCACCATCGGCGCGGGTCTGGCCGTCGTTGCGCTGTGGCTGGGTGTGAAGTACCTGGTCACCGACTGGCTCGGCCAGTCGCTCACCTGGACGGCGTACGTGACCACGGCTGATGTGCTGGCGGTGGCGCCGATCCTGGTGGGCGTCGCCATCGTGCTCGCGGGCGTCTCGTCCGTCGTCACTCTCAGCCGCTACACGAAGGTCTGATCCGATGACCGCACCTGCCGCCCGTGCCCGCCGTGCCCTGGTCGCCGCCGTCGTCGCGGCGGTCACGATCTTCGGGGTGGCCACCCCGGCCGGCGCCGATGACCTGGACAACCGCCGCAAGGCGACCCAGGATGCGATTGCCGCGAACGAGGCGAAGCAGTCGCAGCTGCAGGACGCCGTCGAGGACCTCCAGGGCTCGATCGCCGTGGCCGGCGCCCAGCTCGTGGAGCTGCAGGGCAAGCTGCCCGCTGCGCAGACGGCCGTCGACACGGCACAGGCCACCTACGACACGACCCAGCGCGAGGCCGCCCTCATCGCCTCCCGGCTGGCGGACGCCGAGCAGCAGCAGACCGAGCTCAACGACTCGATCACGGCTGACACCGCGAAGTCCGAGCAGGTGCGGGCGACGATCGTGCAGGTCGCGCGCGAGGCGTACCGCAACGGTTCGGACATCTCCGGGCTGGAGGCGGTGCTGTCGGCGCAGAGCACCGAGGACTTCGTCGAGGGCTACTCGCAGATGTCCGCGGTCCTGCGGGTGCAGTCGCAGGCGCTCAGCGAGCTCGAGACGATCGCGGCGCAGAACAAGGCGTCGGCGAACCGGCTGACCGCCGTCACGGACAAGATCACCGAGCTCAAGGCACAGGCCGATGAGAAGGTCGCCGAGGCCGCGGCCGCCAAGAAGGCCGCCGATGACGCCAAGGCGCAGCTGGACGCGCTCACGGCCCAGGTGGCCGCGCAGCAGCAGTCGCTGGAGTCGCAGAAGGCCGATATCGAGGCGCAGCTCGCCGAGGCGGACGCCTCGGCGGCGCAGCTGAAGGGTGACCTGGCGGCGATCATCGCCGAGCAGCAGGCGGCGGGCACGCCCGCGAGCCAGACCGTCTCGGGCGCGGTGTTCGCCAACCCGACGGTGCACGACCCGATGGTCGTGACCAGCGAGTACGGGATGCGGTGGCAGCCCATCCTGCACATCTACCGGCTGCACGCGGGGATCGACCTGCGCAGCTACTGCGGTGAGTCGGTCTATGCGGGGCGGGCCGGGACCGTGCAGTGGGCCATGTTCCGCTCCGGGTACGGCAACCAGGTGATGATCGACCACGGGTGGGTCAACGGGGCGTCGACCATGTCGAGCTACAGCCACCTGACCCGGTCGGTGGTCTCGGCGGGCCAGCAGGTGCAGGCCGGGCAGCTCATCGGTTACGCGGGTGCGACCGGTGGCATCTCGACCGCCTGCCACCTGCACTTCGAGGTCTACATCGGCGGCAGCACCGTCAACCCGCGGCCGTACCTCGGGCTCTGAGCCGGCCGTCCGGGTAATCACCTGGGCCGTGACCGGGCAGGCTGTGTAGGCTCGAACGCTGGCCCGTGCGGGCCGGTTCACCGCAGCTCGAGCGCAGGAGGGCAGTGCCATGGCGAAGCCGACGGGTCGCACCCTCGTCGCCGCCAACCGCAAGGCGCGCCACGACTACGTCATCGAGGACGTGTTCGAGGCGGGCATCGTGCTCATGGGCACCGAGGTCAAGGCGCTGCGCGCGGG
>JAKLPK010000029.1 GCA_022013895.1 Cellulomonas sp.
CGGCGACCTGAGCTCAGGTCTGCGTAGCTCTTCTCGTCGCCCAATGAGTTCACCATCGAGACTCCTTAGCGGGTGAGGCGGCTGCTGCGGGCCATCGCAGCGCAGCGGCCAGGGCACGGTCGGCCCGGTCGAAGTGTTGCGGCCGACGGGGGCCCGAAGGTGGCGCGAGGCATCGGCAGAACGGCGTGAAACGCGGGTCCAGCAGTTTCCGCGACCCCCGTCATCAGGTTCTGGGGATCCTGGGTCCCCCTCGCCACTGCGACACTAGGCAGCGCCGTGACCGGTGCCGTGACCGGCTCGGAGCGCCACGTCGGCGGCCGCCACCGCCGCCCCCCGGAAAGGGAGTCATGAGCACCAACCGGCGCGTCACCGTCGACGCCATCGCACCGGAGAGGATCGTGCTCGGCCCACGGCTCAAGTACCTGGGCCTGACCCTGCTCCTCGCCTGGCACTACTGCCTCTGGTTCGTCCCCGGGTCCTTCCCCGCGCACTTCCTGCTCGACGACAGGATCACGTTCGCGTGGCTCATCGCCCTCACCGCGGGCGGAGCGGTGCCGCTCCTGCTCGCCTGGCGCCTGGGCCGTCGGCGTCACCTCGCGGCGACACCGCGGCTCCTCTGGCCGGTCGCGGTGACCGGGAGCGCCGCCACCGTCGCGCTCACCACCGTGGGGATGCGCAGCGCCTCACCCGCGGCCGCCTACGTGGCGGCGGTGGTCATCGGTGCGAGCAGCGGCGTGCTCTGGGTGCTCTGGGGCGAGTCGCTGGCCCGGCACAAGGCACGGTTCACCCTCGAGCGCGTGGCGCCGACCTACGGGGTGGTGATGATCGTGCTGGTGGGTGGCACCTACCTGCTGCCCGGCTGGGGGGCGCCGGCGGTCGATGCGCTGCTGCCGCTCGTCTCGGCGGCCCTGCTGCACCAGCACGCGAGGTCGCTCCCGGACGCGCAGTACCCGCGGCTCCTGCCGCTCAAGGTGGCCGCAGTCGGCGTCCGGACGATCGTCGTGGTCACCGGGATATCCTTCGCCGCCGCGTTCGCGTCGTACTACACCGTGGCGATCGTGCCCTGGGACGTGCTCGGTCAGGTGCAGAACCTCTTCACCTACGGGATCCTGCTCGGCGCGGTGATGATCCTGCTCCTGGCCCTGCTCCAGGCCGTGCCGATGTGGCGGCAGTCGACCTACCGCGCCTACCCCTGGCTGCTGCTGTTCAGCATCACCGCGTGCGTGCTCTACCTGGCCGACACGAGGTTCCAGGCGGGCGCCTTCCTCCTCGCGCTGGCGATCTCCTCACTGTTCGAGGTCCTGCTCACCATGTACATGGGCGTCCTGACCCGGCACGGGTACATCCCGCCCGCCACGGCGTTCGCGCTCTCGGGCGGCGCGATCCGCCTGGGGATCCTCGTGGGCAACGGCACGGCGTTGGTCTACGAGCGGGTGCCGACGCTCGGCGACGTGCTGGTGCGCCCGACGTTCGTGGTCGTCGTCGCCGGGCTCACGGTGCTGCTCATCTCGATGGTGCGTCAGGAGTACGCGATCGACGCGCTCACTCAGAGCCCGCAGTCCGCCACCGAGCTCATGCGCGTCATCGCGTCCGTGGCCGAGGAGTTCCGGCTCTCGGAGCGCGAGCGGGAGATCCTGGCGCTCATCGGCCAGGGGTACACGGCGTCCGCCGTGGCCGAGTCGCTGGTGATCTCACCGCACACGGTGAACACGCACGTGCAGCACATCTACGCGAAGCTGGGCATCCACAAGAGGTCGGAGCTCATCGGGTACCTGCACCGGCAGGGGTAGCCGAGAGCCGGACGGCTACCGCTCCCGGACTGCGTAGGTCAGGTGCGTCGCCCTGGGGGAGGGTTCCGCGCGGACCAGCCCCAGCCGGTCACCGGCTGCCTCGCGGGCCAGGTCCAGCGCGGTCTGGATGCCGTCGTTGACGAAGTGGAAGGTGGTCCCGCCCGGCCGTTCCCAGCGGTCGCGCCTCTCGTGCGTCACGACGAAGACGGGCGTGTGGAACGGCGCGTCCTGCGGCCACGCGTGCTCGCCGGCGTCGAACATGCGCTTGCCCATCACGCTCGCGCCGGTGCGCAGATGCGTCTCCCGCACGATGTCGTTGTCGCGCCCCTCCTCGCCGCCCTCGCCGAGCTGGAGGTTCTCCCGCAGGAACCGCTGCGGGAAGACCCAGGCCTGCAGCTCCGTCCACTGCCGCCCCATGAGGTCCTCGGGGGACTCGGGCGCGATGAACCCGTCCAGCGACATCGACACGCTGAAGAACGCCGTCCGGGCCATCAGTCATCAGCTCCCTTCCGGACGAACTCGGTGACGTAGTCGGCCAGGTGCCCCAGGGTCTGCCGGCCACCCTCGATCGCGTGGTACGTCTCGACCGCCTCATCGCGCTGCTCCTGGGTGGGGAACACCGTGCGCATCTCGATCCGGGTCGCCGCACCGGCGGACGTGAACGTGAGGACCGACTCGAAGGCGTTCGGATCGCCGCGGGACTCGCCGTGCAGCATCGCGATCCGCTCCGGCGGGGCGATCTCGGTCCAGGTGATCCACTCCTGGTAGTCCGTCCCGTCCGGTCCGTGCAGCACGAAGTCCCACACCCCGCCGACGCGGAACTCGAACACGCGCGTGGTGGTGGTGAACCCCTCGGGCCCCCACCACCGCGACAGGTGCCGGACCTCGGTGAATGCCTCGAACACGAGCTCACGGGGGGCGTCGATGACCCGGGAGATCACGATCTCGCGGTCGACCGCCGCCGACCGCGCCGGTGTGTCTGGTCCTGTTGCTGCCATGGGTCAGTCCTCCTGCCGTGCCTGCGCGAGGTCCTGCACGTACTCGTCCAGCCGGTCGAAGCTCTCGTTCCAGAACTGCTCGAACCCGCCGGCCCACTCATGGACCGGTCGCAGCCCACTGGCGTCGAGGGCGTACAGGCGCTGCTTGCCCACCCTGCGGTCCCGCACCAGCCCGACCTCCCGGAGCACCCGCAGGTGCTTGGACGCCCCCGGCTGGGTCATCCCCAGCTCCTGGGCCACCTCGGTGACCGGGCGCTCACCCACCCGCAGCAGGACCAGGATCTCCCGACGTTGCGGTTCGGCGATCGCGTTGAACACGTCCGAGGTCGTCGCTGCTCGTGCCACGAACGTCATCGTATTCCGATATGGGAATGCGTCAAGAGGAGGAAGCGGGCTGCTCCCGCCAGCGGACGACCGGGTACCTCGCCATCGTCACCCCCGAGGCTGCCGACGGCGCGGTCAGGGTGCCAGGGCGGAGGGGGCGGCCACGAGATCAGGTCCGGCCATCAGCAGCAGCGCGACGCAGACCACCGCCACCGCCATGCTGAGCCGGAACGGCCAGGCGCTGCGCGGTCGCGCGAGGGCGACCGCCGCTGCGAGGCCGGCCAGGGTGAGAGCCACTCCCCCGGCGAGTACCGCGGGGCCTGTCGGCCGGGCCGGCGGCCCGAGCACCACCACCGCGACCGCCGCGACGAGGGCAGCGAGCGCGACACAGGTCGCGCGGGTACGTCCGAGGCGGTGCGGGAAGCCCCGCACCCCCGTCGCGCGGTCGTCCTCGAGATCCGGCAGCACGTTGGCGACGTGTGCCCCGACACCGAGCAGCGACGCCGCCAGCAGCCCCCACCACGTCGGCGTGGGGCGGCCGGGCTGGGCCAGGACCACGAACAGCAGGAGCAGGCTGAACGACACGGCGTACGGCACCCACGACGCAGCGGTGGCCTTGATCCGGAGGTTGTACGCCCACGCGCTGGCGACGGCCAGCAGGTGCACGGAGCCTGGGACGATGCCGGTCGCCAGCGACAGGACCGCGCACAGGGAGACCGCCGCGAGCGCGCTGCTGCGCAGGGCTGTCGAGCTGACGAGCCCGCTCACCACCGGCTTGCCCACCCGGTGGACCGCGCGGTCTCGCTCAGCGTCCAGCCAGTCGTTGGACCAGCCCACCGACAGCTGACCCGTCAGCACAGCACCCGTCACGAGCAGGGTCGTCCCGGACGTCGACCCCAGCCCGACAGCCAGACCCGTCGCGAGACCCGTGACGACCGCGGTGGGTCCCGGGTGTGAGGCGAGGACGAGTCCTCGCAGCGAGACCGTTGTCCTACGCATCGGTCTTCCACCTTCGGTGCTCATCCCCGACCTGGTGCCACCGGCTGTCGCCAGGCGGCCGACAGTAGCAACGCATCGACCCGTCCCGACCGCCGCCGCGAGCGCGACCTCGCCGGACCGCACCCGGCCGACGGGTCGCACGCCAGAACTCCAGGTCACAGCCCCCTCCCAGGCAGCGGTCAGGCACGCGTCGAGGAAATCGCCACTGTCATAATGCGCGTGACCCTGAGAAATACTGAGCCCGACTGAGGTTCTTGGCCGATGACCGACGGCGCCGCGGACCACCCGCGTGTGCGTCGAGCTCGCCACCTCGACCCTCCCGGTTCCCGATCGCACCGCTCGGCAGCCGATCCGGGACCGTGGCCTGCGCCTTCACCGCCCGGACGCCCTCAAGCGCGCCTCCGGCCCCATGTCCGAACACAACCGAAATGCACCGGAATCGCGCTCGGTGCCGACGGGTGCCGGACCCGGACGGTATGAACGCAAATGTCGCGATCTCGCGACGGCCGAAGAATTCGACCCGGACATCGCTGTCGAATGCTCATCATGGCTTGGTGGGCGCCGATTAGGTCCACTGGGGCAGGAGAGCATTTCGCGCCCTTGCCACCAGCTTTCGGCACCTATGGCCCTCGCCGCGACGAAGGGACCGCAGAGGGGAGATCGCATCACGACGGGACTTTCGTCGGTTGTCGGTCGAACGACCCGCCGAGCGAATTCCCGCCATGCAGCTCCAGGTCGGCCGCAGCCTGCTCTCGGGCCGTCGACATCTTTCATCGACCCTAGGACCGGACACATGCTCACCAACGCCAGTGTCGCCGTACGCACGGCTGTCACCCTCGCCGTCTCCTCACTCCTCACGGTCGCCCTCGTCGTTCTGGTCACCGTCTCCGACCTCGGTGCGCTCGAGGTGTGGGGCGTGGCCGGACTGGTCCTCGTCGCCCAAGCGCTCCTCATGTGGTTCTTCCTCACCCGGCCGATCGTGGGCCCGCTCAGGGAGATCACACGCGCGGCCGGACTGCTCGCCGCCGGGGACATGTCGGCCGCGGTCCCCACGGGACGCAAGGACGAGACCGGGCAGGCGATGACGGCGCTTGCCGGTGTCGCGGCCTCTGTCTCGCTCCTGCTGGACGAGGTGAACCGCATGTCGACCGGGCACGATCTGGGGCACAACGATCTGGAGATGCGCGTCGCGGAGTTCTCCGGCGCCTATGCGACCACTGCCGCCGGCATCAACACGATGGTCTCGAACCACATCGACATCACCGTGAAGGCCATGGGCGTGCTGCGCTCGTTCGGTGAGGGCGACTTCGATGCACCGATGGAGCAGCTGCCCGGTCAGAAGGCATTCATCAACGAGATCATCGAGCAGGTCCGGGCGAACCTCAAGAGCCTCATCGCCGAGATGAACCACATGTCGACCGAGCACAACGCGGGCGACATCGACGTCGTGATCGACGCCGGGAAGTTCGTCGGCGACTGGAAGGTCATGGCCGACGGCGTCAATGACATGGTCGCGAGCCACATCGCGGCGAAGCGACAGGCCATGGCCGTCGTGCGGGCTTTCGGTGAGGGCGACTTCAACTTCCCGATGGAGCAGCTGCCCGGCAAGAAAGCATTCATCAACGACATCATCGAGCAGGTCCGCACCACCCTCAAGAGCCTCATCGCCGAGATGGGGACGATGGCCACCCAGCACGGGACCGGGAACATCGATGCACGGGCCGACGCCTCGAAGTACCACGGTGACTTCCGGGTGATCGTCGAGGGCGTCAACCACACGCTCGACGCGATCATCGACCCGATGACGGAGATCGGGCAGATCCTCACGGGGATGGCGCAGGGCGACCTGACCCAGACGCTCCAGACCACCTACAGCGGTCGGCTCGAGAAGCTGCGGGCGGCGCTCAACGACACCGTCGCCAAGCTCGCCGAGACCGTCGGGACCGTCGTCGAGTCGACCGATGAGCTCACGCAGGCATCGGGTCAGATCAGCGGCGCCTCCCAGTCGATCTCGCAGGCCGCGACCGAGCAGGCCGCGAGCGTCGAGGAGACCAGTGCCAGCACCGAGCAGATGGCGGCCGGGATCACCCAGAACAGCGAGAACGCGTCCATCACCGAGGGCATCGCGGCGCAGGCCGCAGCCCAGGCCACCGAGGGCGGCGAGGCCGTCCAGCTCACGCTCGAGGCGATGAAGCAGATCGCCACCAAGATCGTGATCATCGACGACATCGCCTTCCAGACCAACATGCTGGCCCTCAACGCCACCATCGAAGCGGCCCGTGCCGGCGAGCACGGCAAGGGGTTCGCGGTCGTCGCGACCGAGGTCGGCAAGCTCGCGGAGCGCAGCAAGGTCGCCGCGCAGGAGATCAGCGAGCTCGCAGCAGGCAGCGTGCGGACGGCCGAGCGGGCTGGTGCTCTGCTGCACGAGATCGTTCCCGGCATCACCAAGACCTCCGACCTCGTCCAGGAGATCGCAGCGGCGAGCGTCGAGCAGTCCTCCGGGGTCCGTCAGATCAACGTGGCGATCAACCAGATGAGCAAGGTGACCCAGCAGAACGCGTCGTCGAGCGAGGAGCTCGCGGCGACGGCAGAGGAGATGGCGGGGCACACCGCCCAGCTCCAGCAGGTCATGTCGTTCTTCACCACACCGACATCGGCCAAGACCGTCGTGCGCAAGGGCGCGGCGACCGCGCTGCAGCCGGGCCGTACCGGGGTTGTCCCGCAGCCGCACCGCGCGGCGCTGGCCGTCGAGCTCGACGCCGCCAAGTTCGACCGGTTCTGAGCGAGCGAGGAACGGGAGAGGAACGACCGTGAGCATTCTCGCGTCAGCCACGACCACGCCCGTCCCACCAGGGACGATCGCCACCGTGCCGGCCTCGAGCCGCTACCTGACCTTCGCGCTCAACGCGGAGGTGTTCGGTCTCGACATCGCCAACGTCACCGAGATCCTGGAGCTGCGGCACCTGACGACGGTGCCGATGATGCCGAGCTTCATCCGGGGGGTCATCAACCTTCGCGGACGCGTGGTCCCCGTGATCGACCTCGCGATCCGGTTCAGCCGGGGAACGACGGCCATCGCCCACCGCACGAGCATCATCATCATCCGCATCGACAACCCGGCGCAGGACGCGACACAGGACATCGGGATCCTCGTCGACGCCGTGAACGAGGTCGTGCACCTCGAACCCGAGGACATCGAGCCGGCGCCGGCCTTCGGCGCGGGGATCCGCGCCGACTACATCAGCGGGATGGCCCGCCGCGAGCACGACTTCACCATCCTGCTCGACATCAACCGGGTCCTCAGCCTCACCGACATGCTCACCCTCAACCAGGCGGCGGCGGACGAAGGAGCCGTCGGGTCATGATGATCGAGGCCGCAGGGACGCGCGAGATCACCGCTGCCCAGTTCCGGCGCATCGCGCAGTTCCAGTACGCGCACACGGGCATCCGGCTCGTGACCGGCAAGGAGAGCCTCGTCATGTCGCGGCTCGACAGGCGGCTGCGGCACCTCGACCTCGACGACTACGACACGTACCTGGCCTACCTGCAGGAGCCGGGGCACCAGGACGAGGCCCGGCAGGCGGTCGACCTGCTGACCACCAACGAGACCTCCTTCTTCCGGGAGCCCGCCCACTTCGACTTCCTGCGGGAGGTCGCCGTCCCCGCCCACCGGACGCGCCGACCGTTCCGGCTGTGGAGCGCGGCCAGCTCCAGCGGAGAGGAGGCGTACTCGGCGGCGATGGTCCTCGCGCAGGCTCTCGCGGGCCGCGACTGGGAGATCGTCGGCACCGACGTCTCGTCCCAGGTCGTCGAGACGTGCGTGCGCGGTCTGTACCCGGTCGAGGCCGCCGAGAGGATCCCCGCCGATCTGCTGCGCACGTACTGCCGCCGCGGCCGTGACGAGTACGCGGGGATGCTCCGCGTCTCGCAGGTGCTGCGCGACCGCACGACGTTCCTGTGCGCCAACCTGCTCGGCGAGCTCCCGGTGCTCGGCCTGTTCGACGTGATCCTGCTGCGCAACGTGATGATCTACTTCGACAACGAGACGAAGACCCGGCTCGTCCAGCGTCTGCAGGACATGTTGCGACCCGGCGGGTACCTCATCATCGGGCGCGCCGAGACGCTCAGCGGCATCCCCTCACGGCTGCGGCTCATCGAACCGTCGATCCACCAGCTGCCGGGCCGGGACGATGTCTAGCGCCACCGAGGTCGTGCTGCGGCCCGGGGACTTCGAGTTCGTCGAAGGGCCCGTGCGGCTGCGGACCCTGCTCGGGTCGTGCGTCGCGATCACGATGTGGCACCCCGAGCACCGGCACGGCGGCATGTGCCACTACATGCTGCCGACCCGCGGTCCGGCGAGGGCCGGTCTGCCGCCCGACGGTCGCTACGCGGACGAGGCGATGGACCTGTTCCTCGAGGGCGTGGAGCGCCGCTGGACCCGCCTCGAGGAGTACGAGGCCAAGGTCTTCGGCGGCGGCGAGCAGTTCGGTCCGGGCGGATGTCGCGGAGAGCTCGGTGTGCCGGCCCGCAACGTCGACGCGGCGCTGCGGCTGCTGGACGAGCACAACATCGCGGTGCAGGCCTGCAACGTCGGCGGATCGGGCCCGCGTGAGATCGCCTTCGACGTGACCACCGGTGTCGTCTGGCACCGGCTGGTCGACGACCCCGACCGTGACGAGGTGCTCGTATGACCGGGCGCGGCGTCACGGTGCTCATCGTCGACGACTCCGCCGTCGTGCGGCAGGTCCTCACGACACAGCTCGGCGCCGACCCGACGATCGAGGTGCTCGGCGCGGCGGCCGACCCGATCTTCGCCATGGAGAAGATGCGGTACGCCTGGCCCGACGTCATCGTCCTCGACCTGGAGATGCCGCGGATGGACGGGATCAGCTTCCTGCGGCAGATCATGGCGACCCACCCGACGCCCGTCGTCATCTGCTCCACCATGACGCAGCGCGGTGCCGAGACGACCATGGAGGCCCTGGCGGCCGGTGGCGTGAGCGTCGTCCCCAAACCGATGCTCGGTCTCAAGAAGTACCTCGAGGACGAGAGCGGCGACATCGTCGCGGCCGTGAAGGCTGCGGCGGCGGGGCGAGCCGCGCCCCTCCGGAGACTGCCGGCGGCCCAGGCGCCGGCGCAGTCGTGGGCGCGGACCGCCAGGCTCGACGTCGAGAGCGGCCGCGCACAGGCGTCCGCGACGGCGCCGGGCGGCACGACGGCGATCGGTCTGCTCGACCGGGGCGGTCCGCTCCCGCTGACCACCGACCGCGTCGTGGCGATCGGCACGTCCACCGGCGGCACACAGGCGCTCGAGGCCGTGCTCACTGCTCTCCCGGTCGGCCGCGCGGGGATCGTCGTCGTGCAGCACATGCCGGAGAGGTTCACCGCGGCCTTCGCCGCACGTCTGGACGGACTCTGCGCGGTCGAGGTCAAGGAGGCCGTCGACGGTGACCGCGTGCTGTCCGGTCGGGCGCTCATCGCACCCGGTGGCCTGCACATGGAGCTGCGCCGCGACGGGGCGCACTACCGGGTGGCCGTGTTCGACGGGCCACCGGTCAACCGTCACCGACCGTCGGTCGACGTGCTCTTCCGCTCGGTCGCACGCTGCGCCGGACGCAACGCTCTGGGGGTCATCATGACGGGGATGGGGGACGACGGGGCCCGCGGGCTCCTCGAGATGCGCGCGGCTGGCGCCTCGACGCTCGGCCAGGACGAGGCGACCTGCGTGGTCTACGGCATGCCGGCCGAGGCGATGCGCTTCGGAGCTGTCGAGCGCGAGGTGCCGCTGCACGAGGTCGCCGGGGTGATCCGGTCCCATGGTTGAGCTGCTCCTCGTGATCCTGGGCGCGGCAGCCGGCGCTGCTGCCGGGTACGTCGCCGCGGTCGTACGAGCCCGTCGCGGGCGCTCCCCCGGTGTCCTGGTCCCGGCGGCGGCCATCGTGGCGTACCGGCGCAGCATCATCGAGTTCACCTCGCTCGTCGTCCCGGTGTGGTCCGCCCACATCCAGTCCAGCCGCCGTCAGATGGAGGACGCCGTCGGCGGGCTCTCGGTGCAGTTCGCCGGGATCGCCACCGACCTCGACGTCGCACTGGCCTCGACCGGCGACGGCGGGCACGCGAGGGTGTTCGACGAGAGCCGGGTCCGCCTCGGCGGGGTCGTCGCCACGCTGGACGCGGCACTCGAGATGAAGCAGCGCACGCTCGCCGATCTGCGCACGCTGCTCGCGCTCAACGACGACATGCGCAAGATGACCGCCGAGGTCAAGCGCATCTCGTCACAGACGCACCTGCTCGCGCTCAACGCCGCGATCGAGGCGGCACGGCTCGGCAGCGCGGGGCAGGCGTTCGCCGTCGTCGCAGTCGAGGTGCGGCGGCTCGCCGACCAGTCCGCCGGGACCAGCGACCGGATCGCGGCCAAGGCCGTCGAGGTCGGTGCGGCGATCGACGCCGTGCTCTCGGGGGCTCAGGACAGCGCCGCCCAGGAGCAGGTCTCGGTCGAGAAGGCGAACGGTGAGGTGCACACCGTCCTGACCGACCTGCAGGCCGTCGTCACCGGTCTGGAGGACTCCTCCGACCGCCTCGCGGGAGCCGCGTTGAGCATCAAGGGGGAGGTCGCCGAGTCGGTCGTCGCACTGCAGTTCCAGGACCGGATCTGCCAGGTGCTGGAGCACCTCAAGGACAGCATCGACTCCGTGCCTGCGCTCTTCGGCGCCGACGAGGCGGAGCCCTGGGTCGAGCCCGTCGCGCTCGACTCCCGGGGCGTCCTCGACGCGATGGAGTCGAGCTACACCATGCAGGGCGAGAGCAGCACGCACGCGTCCGGGACGGCCGCCGCGGTCCCGGTCTCCGAGATCACGTTCTTCTAGGAGAAGACATGCCCAAGACAGTGCTCATCGTCGACGACTCCGCCTCGGTCCGGCAGGTCGTCCGCATCACGCTGAGCGGTGCCGGCTACGACGTCATCGAGGGGACCGACGGGCAGGATGCGCTCGCGCGGCTCGACGGTACGCGGGTGCACCTGATCATCACGGACGTCAACATGCCGCGGATGGACGGGATCACCTTCGTCCAGGAGGTCAAGAAGCTCCCGGCGTACCGGTTCACCCCGATCGTCATGCTGACGACCGAGTCCCAGTCCGAGAAGAAGGCGCAGGCGCAGGCTGCCGGTGCCAAGGCCTGGGTCACCAAACCGTTCCAGCCGGCGCAGATGCTCGCCGCCGTGGCGAAGCTGGTCGTGCTGTGACGGCGACCCGCACCCGACGCGCGGCGGCGGCACCACCGACCCGGCTCGCGTTCGCCGGTGAGCTCGACATCCAGGTCGCCGCCGAACGCAAGGCCGCGCTGATGGCGTTCGTCGACGGTGTCGACGAACCGGCCGCCGGTGCACCGGTGGCCGATCTCGAGCTGGATCTGCACGAGGTCAGTGAGCTCGACACGGCGGGCCTGCAGCTGCTGCTCCTAGGGCGGCGCGAGGCGGCGAGGCGTGGTCTGCGCCTCCTGCTGGTCGAGCCGAGCCCCGCGGTGACCAGAGCCCTCGCGCTGGTGAACCTCGAGCTGGACGCCGGCGGCGACCTGATCAGCTCGACCGACGGGAGCGTGCGATGACCCTCGACGAGGATGTGGCGGGCGTCCTGGCGACCTTCGTGACGGAGGCGGTGGAGCTGGTCGAGGACATCGAGCAGGGGCTGCTCCTGCTCGAATCGGATCCGGCGTCCGTCGAGACGCTCCACGCCGTCTTCCGCGCGGTGCACACGCTCAAGGGTTCCTCGGGCATGTTCGGCCTGGACCACCTCGGCGCCTTCGCCCACGTCGTGGAGAGTGTGCTCGACCGGGTGCGCGCCGGTGAGCTCGACGTCACCCCGGAGCTCGTCAGTGCGCTCCTGCCGTGCTCCGACCACCTCGCGGCCGTCGTCGCGGGCGTCCAGGCCGGTCGCCTCGAAGCCACCGCCGTCGAGGTCAGCGACGGGCAGCTGCTGCTCACCCGGTTGGCGCCGTTCCTCGCCGACGGTCAGCCGACCGGCGGCGTCCGACCGGGGACGTCCGAGGTCGACGTGCACGAGCCGGTCACCTCCCCGCCGGGCCCTGTGGCGTGGGACGTCGGCGTGCGGTTCGGTCCGGACTGCTTGCGCAACGGGATGGACCTGCTCGCGTTCCTGCACTACCTGGCGACGCTCGGACCGCTCACCCACGTCGTCCTGGACCTCTCCCAGCTGCCCGAGGCGGAGGAGATGGACCCGGAGAGCTGCTACCTCGGCGTCGAGCTGGTGCTCGAGACCTCGGCCGACAAGGACTCGATCGACGCCGTCTTCGACTTCGTCCGCGAGGACAGCGACATCCACATCCAGGCCAGACTGGAGGTCCTCGACGAGCTCGTCGACGACAGCACCGACCTGGGAACGGCCGCACCGGTCACCGCGGCTGCGCCGATCGTCGGGGCCCACGACGGGCAGAGCATCCGGGTCGACGCGAACCGGCTCGACAAGCTCATCGACCTCGTCGGTGAGCTCGTGATCGCCCAGTCCGGCGCCGGGCTGCGGGCCTCCGCGGTCGGTGACGTGCGCCTGCTCGAGGCGCAGAGCGAGGTCATGCGGCTGGTCGAGGGCGTCCGGGAGAGCGCGCTCTCGCTGCGGATGGTGCCGATCGGGACGACGTTCCGACGGTTCGAACGCGTGGTCCGCGACGTCGGCGCCGATCTCGGCAAGGACGTGCGCCTGGTGCTCAGCGGCGGCGACGCCGAGGTCGACAAGGCGCTCGTCGACCGCATCGGCGACCCGCTCATGCACCTGGTGCGGAACTCGCTGGACCACGCCATCGAGGACCCGGCCGAACGGCTGCGGGCGGACAAGCCCGCGCGCGGGACCGTCCGGCTCAACGCCTTCCACGAATCGGGCAGCGTCGTCATCGAGGTCATCGACGACGGGCGCGGTCTGGACCGCGAACGGCTCGTCGCGAAGGCGGTCGAACGCGGCCTCATCGAGCCCGGTGCCGTGCTCACCGACCAGGAGGTCTACGCGCTCGTCTTCGAGCCCGGGTTCTCCACGGCCGCGTCGGTGTCGAACCTGTCCGGGCGGGGCGTCGGCATGGATGTCGTGCGCCGCAACGTGGCGGCGTTGCGGGGAACGGTGGAGATCGAGAGCGTCCCGCGACGCGGCACGACGGTCCGCATCCGGCTCCCGCTGACCCTGGCCATCATCGACGGGTTCCTCGTCGGGGTCGGCGACTCGACGTTCGTGCTGCCGCTGGAGCGGGTCACCGAGTGTGTCGAGCTACCGGCGGGCGCGCCGACCCGCGAGTGCATGGACCTGCGGGGCGCGGTGCTGCCGTTCATCCGGCTCCGGGACCTGTTCGCGATCCCGGGCGAGGTACCGCACCGCCAGAACGTGGTCGTCGTCGAGCACGCCGGGCAGCGGGCGGGTCTGGTGGTCGATGTCCTGCTCGGCGAGTTCCAGACCGTCATCAAACCGCTCGGTCCGCTCTTCAGCCGAGCGCAGGGCATCAGCGGCTCGACCATCCTGGGCAACGGCGACGCCGCGCTGATCCTCGACGTCGGGGCCCTCGTCACCCGGCACGCCGAGCGGGAGCGCAGCCGGGAGGCCGGGGCGGCCTGACGCGTCGACCCGCATCGTCGACGTCGCCCGCACCGACCAAGGGCCCACGGGACGGTCCCGATCACCTCACTAGCCTGGCCGCAGGCCTCACCGAGCGCCGGGAGAGACGGGAAAGTTGGGCATGCCGCAGCGAGCGGACGCACTCCGGGCGGCACCTGCAGCCGCGATGACCCGGACCGCGAGCCGGCAGTCGTACCTGACCATCCGGTGGCTGGCCGATCGCGCGTACCGCGCCGACGCCTTCGCGCTCTACGCCTACTTCCGTTGGCTCGACGACACGGTGGACGAACGACTCGTCGATCAGCGCGAGCGGCTCGCCTTCGTGGCCCGCCAGCGGACCCTGCTGGCCCAGGCGACCGCGGGCGCCGCACCCACCGACGTGTCGCCCGAAGAGGCTCTCCTGGTGGGCCTGGTCCGCTCCGCCCAGGCGAGCACCCGCCGCGGCGAGCCCGCGGTCGGCGGGCTGGACGGCCGGTCCGACGGTCTGCTGCTCTGCCTGCACTCGATGCTCGACGTGATGGACTTCGATGCGCGACGCCGCGGTCGCCCGGTCACCCAGGACGAGCTCGACGACTACACCGGTCGGCTCGCGATCGCCGTCACCGAGGCGCTGCACCACTGCATCGGGCACGGCCGGTGCAGCCCGCACGACGAGACCCGCTACGTGGCGGTCGCCGGCGCCCACATCACCCACATGTTGCGTGACCTGGCCGAGGACCTCGACGCGGGGTACCTCAACATCCCGTCCGAGGTGATCGCCGACCGGCCCGTGTCGTTCCAGGACCTGCACACCCCCGAGCTGCGTGACTGGGTCCGGGACCGCGTCGCTCTGGCCCGGTCCAGCTTCGCCACGGGCCGCCGTTGCCTCGCGCAGACCGAGAGCCCCCGGTGCCGTCTTGCCGGGCACGCGTACATCGCCCGGTTCGAGTGGGTGCTGGACACCGTCGAACGCGACGGGTACCGGCTTCGCCGGAGCTACCCGGAACGCGCCACGTGGCGCGGTGGGCTCACCATCGCGGCCGACGGCGCACGATCGGCACTGGCCGGGGCTCGCCCCGCGGCACGACGCACCCGGGGTGTGCCGAAGCCCGGCCCCGCAGAGCGCTCCGCGAACCGGACGGTCGGGTGATGACCACGCACGCCGTCGTGGTCGGCGCCGGGGTCGGCGGGCTGTCCGCGGCGATCCATCTGGCCCGTCGTGGGGTGCAGGTCACCGTGGTCGAGAAGAACAGCGCGCCCGGCGGCCGGCTGGGACAGTTCACCCGCGACGGTCACACGTTCTCGACCGGGCCGACGCTGCTCGTCATGCCGCTGCTCTACCGCAGCGAGCTCGCCCGCATGGGCGTCGACATGGACGCCGCCCTCGAACCGCAACGGGTCGACCCGACGTACGACATCGTCTTCGACGACGGGGCGCGGCTGGCGATGACCTCCGACCTCGCCGTCATGCGGGACCAGCTCGAGGCGATGGAGGCCGGCTCGTTCGACGGGTTCCTGCGCTACCTGGCCGAGGGCGGTACCCACTACCGCCGCGGGATGCCGGGACTCGTGGAACGCGACTTCCGCCGCGCCTCTCAGTTCTTCACGCCGGCCAACGCACTCCTGGCGATCCGGGTGCGGGCGCTCCTGCCGCACTACCGCCACATGTCGAGGTACTTCTCCTCGCCCAGGCTCCGAGCGGCGTTCACCTACCAGGACGTCTACATGGGCCTGAGCCCGTTCCATGCCCCAGCGACGTTCTCCCTCACCCCCTACAGCGAGCTCGCGCACGGGGTGTGGTACCCGAAGGGCGGGATGTACCGCATCGCGGAGGTCCTCGCCGCCCTCGCCGAGGAGTCGGGCGTGCGGTTCGAGTACCAGGCGCCGGTCCGCCGCATCGAGATCGAGGGCGGCCGGGCGACCGGCGTCGTGCTCAACGACGAGCGCACCATCCCCGCCGACGTCATCGTCGCGAACGCCGACCTGGCGTGCGTGTACCGACGTCTGCTGCCCGACCGCGCCGCCGCCGACGCCCTCGACCGCAGGACGTTCTCCGGCTCGGCGATCAGCTTCTTCTGGGGCACCGACCGGATCTACCCCCAGCTGCGCCCGCACACGCTGTTCCTCACCGACGCCTACCGGGACAACTTCGATCGCATCGAGCAGAACCGGCCGCTGCCCGACGGTCCCAGCGTCTACCTGCACGCACCCACCCGGCTCGACCCGGCGACGGCCCCGGTCGGCTCGGACACCCTCATCGCCGTCGTGCCCACGGGGCACATGAGGTACGACGGCAACGATCCGGAGCGCCTCGCGCGCGAGGAGGCGGCCTGGGACACCGAACGCGATCGGGCCCGTGGCTTCGTGCTCGACCGGCTCGCGCAGGTGGGCCTGGATGATGTGGCCGCCCACCTCACCGTCGAGGCGACCGCCACTCCCCTGACCTGGCGCGCGCACCACAACCTCGCACGCGGCGCCACCCACGGGCTGGCGCACACCCTGTTGCAGCTGGCCTACCTGCGTCCGCACAACCGCCATGCCCGGTACCCGAACCTCTACTTCGCGGGGGCGAGCACGCACCCGGGAACCGGGGTGCCGACGGCGATCGTCTCCGGGCGACTTGCCGCCGAACGCGTCGCCGACGACCTGAATCGGTAGCGGTGCGAGCCCGCGCCCTCAGGCCGCGTGAAGGTCCCGCAGCTCCGCCTGCACCTCTCGCGAGATCAGGATCGGCAGGTAGTGGTGGACCTTGGCCGGGGTCAGCCGGCCATACGACTCCTGCACCAGGATGTGGATCACCTCGGCGGGCACCGCCGGATTTCGATCAGACAGCTTCGACTCCGTGGTCGCCAGCTCGGGTCCGTCATCGATTCGATCTTCCGAAGAGATCATGACCCCAGGGTTGCACACCACGATGAACGGGGGGGTGGTGGGCGGTGCATGCCACCGGACGCTGCCTGTGCGGGCGCCCGGATCAGCTGGGCGGTAGCCGGGTGGATCGTGCTGACAACCCCGAGGGCTTCGGGCAC